>NZ_JBHXNP010000231.1:0-1024 GCF_042719495.1 Streptomyces sp. NPDC058525 | reverse complement strand
GCCCAGCATCCCGGCACCCGGGAAACCGCTGTAGCCATAGCCCCTGACCTGGGAGAACGCTACCTCGACACCATCTACCAGGACAACTGGGTGCAAGGGCTCTTCGGAGACCTGAACGGAACCGAGCCGTACAACCCACACGGGGTACGAGCCGGCGCGACCAGGGACCCGTGAGCCCAACGAGCTCGTGCGCGGGAGACAGTCCGGCCAGGCTCGATCCCGCATTCGTGAAGGCCGTGGACGACAACACGGCAACGGTGGGACTGCCGCCTCGGCAACGCTGGTGCGCACTGCTTCGCCGTCCGGCACGCCGCGCGTGGAGCCCGAGAACGCGGGCCGGTCCCGGGTGGCCACTCAGCTCAGGTCCTGGGCTCCGGGGGCTGACGCCGGTCAACGGTCGGGGAAGGCCAGCAGCTCACGGTCCCATTCATCGACTGCACGCAACAGCTCGACCTCGGTGAGCTCGATCTCCACCTCATACGGGACCATGTCACCCTCGATGTCCGGCCGCCACGGCGGCGAGGCCTCAAGCGACAGATGGACACGGACCGCCACGACCCCGTCGGATCGACTGGCCAGACTGAAAGCCAGGACCGATTCCATGAACGTCAACGACGGCACCCACCCGCCCTCCGTGTCCGACTGGGCCACAGCGATCCTTCCCCCAACGGCAGCCCGCAGCCAACGGGACAACCGCCGCCCCTCGTCGGTCATCAGGACAGGGTCACTGAAGGACCAACTACCGTCGGGAGTCGTCACCCTGCCACCGATGACCAGCCAGTTGTCGTCGTACGGGTCACCCCTCGCCACGGAGAACTGGTAACCCAAAGGCCGCAGCTCAACACTGCACTCATTGCTCGTCAGCAGCACCGCCACAGCATGTCACGAGGGACTGAGCGAAGATCCCATTGGCCCATCGGTCCCCCGCGGGGGAAGGCTGGAACGTTAGAGGCAAGCTCGACCACGCCGACCCGCGCTGGATGAGCCGTTAGGGTCGTCATCGTTGCGAGAAGGGTCGCGCCGG
>NZ_JBHXNP010000230.1:0-1033 GCF_042719495.1 Streptomyces sp. NPDC058525 | reverse complement strand
CCTCATCTTCAGCCCCCTCGAACGCCGGGTCCTGCGCACCCGCGGCCTCCTGGTCAAGTGAGTCCCGTGTCCCGCGCACCCGCCCTGCTCGTCATCGCCCACGGCAGCCGCGACCCGCGGCACGCGGCGACCGTGCACGCCCTCACCGGGCGCGTGCGGGCGCTGCGGCCGGGGCTGCGCGTCGAGACGGCCTTCCTGGACTTCAACACCCCGACGGTGAGCCAGGTCCTGTCGTCGCTCTACCTGTCCGGGGTACGGGAGGTGGTCGCGCTGCCGCTCCTCCTCACCCGGGCCTTCCACGCGAAGTCCGACGTCCCCGCGGCGCTGGCCGAGTCGGCGGCGCGGCTGCCGGGGCTGTCGGTGCGCGTGGCCGACGTCCTCGGGCCCTCGCCGCTCCTGCTGTCGGCGCTCGACCGCCGGCTGGCCGAGGCCGGACTCACCCCGGCGGACCGCTCCACCACCGCGGTGGTGCTCGCGTCCGCCGGATCCACAGACCCGGAGGCGATCGCAGCGATCGCTGAAACCGCGCGGGAGTGGCGGCGCACCGGTTGGTGTGCCGTGCGGCCTGCGTTCGCCTCCGCTGCCCTTCCCCGTACGGAGGACGCCGTACGGGCCCTGCGTGCGGAGGGCTTCGCACGGGTGGCGGTGGCGCCGTACGTCATCGCCCCCGGGCGGCTGCCGGACCGGATCGCGGCGGGGGCGGAGGCCGCGGGCGCGGATGTCGTGGCCGGTGTCCTCGGCCCGGCCCCGGAACTGGCCCGCCTGCTGCTGCGCCGCTTCGACACCGCGGCCGCCGCCCCGGCCAGGCTCCCGGCCCTGACGGCCTGACCCCCGTCTCCTGGGGCTCCGCCCCAGACCCCGCGCCTCAAACGCCGGCGAGGCTGGTTTTGGCTGATGCCGCCTGCCAAGTGCCGCCTGCCAAGCGCGGCTGGATTGCCCGCAGGCCAAATCCAGCCCCAGCCAGGCATAATCCAGCCCCGCCGGCGATTGACGCGCGGGGTCTGGGGCGGAGCCCCGGTCTTTGAGCCGCGCC
>NZ_JBHXNP010000229.1:0-1213 GCF_042719495.1 Streptomyces sp. NPDC058525 | reverse complement strand
CTTCGACACATGCCGCAACGGAGGCCGGAGCGGTCGGGGAGGCCGGAGCGGTCGGGGACGTCGCGACGGCCGAGGGTGCGGTGGGGGAGGGCACGGTGGGGGAGATGGCGGGCGGGGTCGGGAGCCGATGGGAATCCGGGCCGCCGAGGACTGCGGTCAGGCCGAACACAAGGGCTGCGGCCACCACGGCGGTGCCGCCCGCGAGGGCGACGTGCCGGCGGCGGCGACGGGACGCGGCCCGGCGGCGGACCTCCGCACCCGTCGTGGGGGCGGGCGTACCCGCACTGTCGGCCAGCTCGCGCAGGGCGGAGGAGAGGTCATCAGCCACGGTCATCCTCCTTGTTCCTGCTCGCCGTTCCCGCCCGCTGCACCGACCTCGGTCGCCGGCAGCAGCTTGGCGAGGGCCGCCCGGCCGCGCGAGAGGCGGGCCTTGACCGTACCGGTCGGGGCGCCGGTCTCGGAGGCTACCTGCTCCACGCTGAGGTCACACAGGTGGTGCAGCACGATCGCCAGGCGCTGGGGCTCCGGGAGCTGTCGCAACGCTGCGACGAGGGCGACGTGTTCGGGCCCGGGACCCGGGGCGTGACCGGGCGGCGGGGTGCGGCGCACCAGCTCCAGCCACCGCCGTGTCCGCCGCCAGTGGCTGACCGCGAGACGCATCGCGACGGTGCGGATCCAGGCTTCCGGGGCCTCGGTGGCGAGGAAGTCACGCCGCCGGTCCCAGGCGCGGACGAAGGCCTCCTGGACGACGTCCTGGGCCTGGCCGTGGTCACCGGTGAAGGAGTACACCTGGCCGACGAGCCGAGGGAACGCCGACGCGTAGAACGCGTCGAACTCCGCCTCCGTCATGCCGCCCCAATCGCTCCCAGAACTTTTTCGCTCCGCATGCAACCCGGTGCCTTCCGGCATGCGTACAGGTCGTGCAGATCGAAGCACACCACATAGGGGGCTCTGTTGAACAGGGGAAACAAGGCGATCAGGAACGCTGCGGCCATGGCCGTTCTCGGCGCGCTGCTGCTGGCGTCCACAGCGTGCGAGGCGAGCGGGACCGATGGCGCGGACGGCGCCACGTCCTCGCCCTCGGACCGGCCGAGCGCGCCGAGTTCGCCGAAGGCGGGCCAGTCGGCTTCGGCCACACCGGGCGGCGGTACGGACAACACCGGAGGCGAGACGGGCAACGGCGGCAGCGCCGCGGTTGCGGCGTGTGGCGCAC
>NZ_JBHXNP010000228.1:0-1323 GCF_042719495.1 Streptomyces sp. NPDC058525 | reverse complement strand
CAGGGCGGCCCGACCCGGAAGGACAGTAGGACGGGCGGGAAACCCCCAAACCCTCTCTGATGAGCCTCAGCGGAAATCAGGCCCCCGAAGCCCAACCCCCAAAGCCCCCCACCCCCCTCACAACCTCAACGCCCTGACGTCCTCCAGGAAGGGCTCCAGGGCCGCCCTCAGGGCCGCCGGCTGGTCGTAGTGGAGGTAGTGGCCCGCGTCGGGGATTTCGGCGTACTGGCCTGCCGGGAGGACGCGGACCATCTCCTGGGCTTCGGCCCGGCCGAGTTCGCCGTCCAGGCCGCGGACGACCAGGGTGGGGCAGCGGACCTGGGCCAGTTCCTCCCAGTGGGCGTCGTGCACCCACGTCTCGCGGGCCGTCAGCATCTGGCGGCGGGAGAACAGCGGGCGCCAGCCGTCCTGCGCCTCGTGCATGACCTCGGCGAAGAAGGCGCCGCGGCCGGGGTCGGGGCGCTCCACCCGGGGATCGTCCTCGCCGAACCAGCGGCGGGCCGCGTCCTGGGTGGGGAAGGGCAGCGGCCAGCGGTGGAACCAGTCGGCCCACTCCTGCTGCGAGGCTTCGCCGAGGGCCGAGGCGCGCATGTCGCAGATGACCACGGCTTCGACGAGGTCGGGGCGGCGGGCCGCGAGCTGCCAGGCGGTGAGGGCGCCCATGGAATGGCCGATCAATGTCACGGGGGCGATGCCGAGCTGCTCGACGACGGCCTCCGCGTCGGCCACGAACGCCTCGCGCGTGTAGGGCCCGTGCGCCGGGCGGTCGCTCTGGCCGTGTCCGCGCTGGTCCAGGGCGATGACGCGGCGGTGCTCGCCGAGCCAGCGGGCGGTGCCGGACCAGTGAAAGGCGCGGCCCATGAGCCCGTGGAGTAAGAGCACGGCGGGACGGGGGTCCGGCCCTGCGGGCCGGTCCGCGGGCGCGGGGTCCGCTTCGCGGAACTCCCAGGCGGCCAGGCGTACACCATCGGCCCCTGTCACATCGATGCGCTGTACCACCGCAGATGCACCCCCTTCGCTCCCGGCCAGACTATCGAACCCGCATTCGAAAACGGGCGTCTCGCCGACAACACCGCTCTTTCGAGTGACCTTGCTCAAGGATTGGCCGCCGCTGCCGATGGAGATCCTTTCAACAGGGAGGCGAGCCGCTCGGGGAAGACGGTTCGAAGGGGACGACCTTGAGAGCTCGGGGCTCCAGGTCACAAGGGGAGGACCGGTCCCGGCGCCCCCCGGCGCCCGGGCCGCCCCCCAGCCGGGCGCAGAAAACCCAAACCGACCCCCCCAGACAAACACCATACGCGGTAGCCGGGGAAGAGGGGGGCA
>NZ_JBHXNP010000227.1:0-1329 GCF_042719495.1 Streptomyces sp. NPDC058525 | reverse complement strand
CCCAGGGCTGAAGCGTTCTCGCCTGTCGAGATGCGCTGTTGGTCCTGATCGTGGGTGTTCGACCTGTTGGGGCCTGGTGGATGCACGAAGGACGCGACCTCTGATGATCAAGGTGTCGAAGCCGTTGATCGTTCAGGGGTCGCGTCCGTATGTCAGTTTCCACGATCGAAGTCCTGTCCTGCCGCCGTGACCGCATAGCGGACTTGCCGGCCATCGAGCCCGAGGAGCTGGTCCATCTCGCCGGGGTGTTGGAGGCCTTGCCCGATCCGCGTCGGCGGCAGGGGCGTCGGTATCGTCTCGGCGCACTGTTGGCTCTGTGTACCGTCGCTGTCCTCGGTGGCGCTGCCACGCTGGTGTCCATCGCCCGGATCTCGGCCGGTGCCCCGCCCGAGATCCGGGCCCGCCTTGGCTTGGGGAAGAGCGTCCCGCGGGCGTGCACGCTGGGGCGGCTGCTGGCCAGGATCGACGCCGATGCTCTGGACCGGGCCGTCGGCGGCTGGCTCGCCGGTCAGCTGGAGCCCGTCGATGGACTACCGGCCCTGGCCGTGGACGGCAAGTCCCTACGCGGCTCACGCACCGCCACACGGACCGCGGTCCACCTGTTGGCCGCTGTCCTGCACGGCGAGAAGACGGTGATCGCCCAGCGCCAGGTCGAGACCAAAAGCAACGAAATCACCGCGTTCCGACCCCTGCTCGCCTCGTTGGAACTGGCCGGCACCGTCGTCACGTTCGACGCGCTGCTGACCCAGACCGACCACGCCCGCTTCCTCGTCGAAGACAAGAACGCCCACTACATCGCCGTCGTCAAGGGCAACCACCCCACCTTGCAGACGGCGCTGAAGAAGCTGCCCTGGAGGGACGTTCCCCTGCTGGACAAGACCCGCACTGACGGTCACGGCCGGGACGAGATCCGCCGGCTCAAGGCCGCCACCGTCACCGGACTAGCCTTCCCGCACGCCGTTCAGGCACTGCAAATCGTGCGCCGACGCCGTGACGTCCGTACTGGCAAGGTGACACTCGAACGCGTCTACGCGGTCACCAGCCTGCGAGCCGACCAGGCCACCGCCGCCCAACTCGCCGCCGCCGTCCGCGGGCACTGGCAGATCGAGGCCCTCCACCACATCCGCGACACCACCCTGCGCGAAGACGCCTGCCGAGTACGCACCGGAAACGCTCCACGAGCCCTGGCCACCCTGCGCAACCTCTCGATAGCCCTGGCCCACCTCATCGGCTGGGCCAACCACGCCCAAGCCGTCGATCACTACCGGTCACACCCCGACCACGCACTCGACCTGATCACGCCCACCAGATGAGAACGCTCGAGCCTTG
>NZ_JBHXNP010000226.1:0-1344 GCF_042719495.1 Streptomyces sp. NPDC058525 | reverse complement strand
TGTCCTTCCGGGTCGGGCCGCCCTGTCAAGGGCGCTCCTTCGTCGCGTCGCTTCGCGATGGCCTCCGGCCACCCTTGACAGACCGTCCCAACCCGGAAAGACAAGGACCGGCGGGAACCCCCCAAAAGAACGGTCCACTGGGTCATGACCACCACCCATGCCCATCAGGGACCGGCACCTAGCGACCGGGGGCCAGCAGGATCCCCGCCCGGGCCCGGCAGAGGGCCATTCCCCGACGGGTGCCGCCCAACCCGCACCAAACAGCGGCGAGAAGCCCATCCGGAGCCGGTAGGCGCGCCAGATCGCTACGCGCTTCTCATCTCTCAGCGTCCGACGGCCGTCTGGGGCTGGGAACGGGTGCGGGTGTGGATCTTCCGGGAGTGTCCGGTCCGGTCTGTCAGTGGGCTGTCAGCGGTTGGTCTGTGGCCCGTCAGGGGGCGACGTCATGGTGTGCACGTCCCCCAGGCAGCAACCGAAAAAGAGGAACCACGATGGACGCCGTCACCGCCGGACTGCAGCTGCTGATCGCACTCGCCTTCCTGAGCATCCCCCTCGTCCGCAGCCGCTACGGAGCGCGCGCACAGGCCGCAGTCGAGGCCGAGTTGGGGCGGCAGGGGGTCCGTACCACCGTGATGGCAGAGAACGGAATGCGTCTGGACGCGGGTGGTCACGAGACCTGGGCGCCCGTCGGCATAGCCTCGGCCCTGACCTTCTCCGCCGTGGTCACCCTCGCCGGGCTGGGGTGGAGTGGGACCCTCGCGTGGATCGTGCAGTCACTGGTCGTTCTCGTGAACTGCGCCATCCTCTACAGCAAGCTGACCGCCGTGCCCTCCGTGACCGCCGCCTTCGCGAAGTCCGGCGATGCCGAACTGGCCCGCATCGACGTCAAGTCCATGCTCGCCGCCGCCGAGAAGGGCTTCCCCCGCTGGGTCATGCCCTACCTCCAGAACACCCGCCACGTAGTGGTCTTCGCCGGCTCCCTCACCATCCTCCTCCTGCTCGCCACCCACTGACCCCCATCACCCCCCGACTGCCTCTTCCCAGCCCCAGACGGCCGTCGGACGCTGAGAGATGAGAAGCGCGTAGCGATCTGGCGCGCCTACCGGCTCCGGATGGGCTTGTGGCCGCTGTTTGGTGCGGGTTGGGCTGCCCCCGTCGGGGAATGGCTCCTCGCCGGGCCTTCTGGGGTCTCTGCCGGTCCCCGGTCACAAGGTGCCGGTCCCTGATGGGCATGGGTGGTGGTCATGACCCAGTGGACCGTTCTTTTGGGGGGTTCCCGCCGGTCCTTGTCTTTTCGGGTTGGGACGGTCTGTCAAGGGTGGCCGGAGGCCATCGCGAAGCGAC
>NZ_JBHXNP010000225.1:0-1368 GCF_042719495.1 Streptomyces sp. NPDC058525 | reverse complement strand
GTGACCACGGACGACGCAAGACGCTGGCCGGTGCACCGTTTCAACCTGGGGCGGTCCGGTGGTGAACATGCCGAGCTGTTGTCCGGGATCGCGCCGGATCTGGTCTCGGGCCCGGTCTTTGGGGCTGAGGGACGGGCAGCGGTTCCAAGGGGTGTCGCCGCCGACTTCGGCCTCCAGTGACTGTTGCTGGGCGGTGTCGTTGGCTCGTTGTGACGGTGCCTTCGGACGACGCGTACTGCTGGCAGGTGCACCGGTTTGCGGCCGGTCAGGATCTCGGTGAGCTGGCTGACCTGCTGCCGGACTGGGGTCCTGACCTGGCGTCGCGGGTGAGGGCCCATGGCTTGCGGGACGGGCAGAGGTTCCTGATCGGTCCGGACGGCCGCCCGGACCTGCGGGTGAACGCGGCTTTGGCCTCGGCGAAGTGGCGAAACCTGGAGCCGACGTCGCAGCGGGACTACATGTACTCGCTGGTGGTCTGGCTGAACTTCCTGCTCGCGACCGGCGGCAACTGGTGGGATGCGGTCGAAGAGGACGCGGAGGAGTTCTTGTTCTGGCGGGTCACTGACCCGCAGAACCCCGATCGGGTCCAGACGAACTCGTTCTCCCGCGATCTTGCCGGGCTGAAGAAGTTCTACAAGGCGGTGAAACACCATGGGGTCGTCAACCCGTTCGAGGAGATGACGGCCCCGGGGGCCAGCCGGCAGGCGGACGTCAAATGGCTCGACCCGGGCGGCTACACCCGTTGGCGTGACCTGGGGATCCGGGGGATGGATCTTTCCGGGCGGCCGGACCGGTGGTGGCGGGGCCGCAACGAACAGCGCGACACCGTCTTCTGCGACGGTCTCTACGACAACGGGCTGCGGGTGGCGGAGTGGGCGAGCGTGGTCCTGCCTGAACTTCCGCCCTACGACCGCGCCCGCGGCTACTACACGTGCCAGCTGGCGGACGCCTGCGCGAAGGGCGGCTACGGACATCCGTACTGGACACCGCGCTCGGCGATGAAGGGCGTCCTGTCCTACATCGAGGGCGCCCGCGCGGCGGCAGTCCGCCGGGCTCAGGCGGCGGGCCGCTACGAGCGTCTGGAACGGGTCCGGGTCGTCCTCGCGACGCACGGCACGACCGCGGTGACCCTGGAAAGGGTGCGGGGCGGAACCGAGCGCAAGCTGTGGAACGAGATGGGGCCCAGGATGCGGCTGCGGCTGTTCCGCCGGACGGGCCAGGGGCTGGAGCCCGTTCAGCTCTGGCTCAACGAGGACGGCCTGCCCCGCGATGGGCGGGGCTGGGAGCACACCTTCGAGACCGCGAACCAGCGGATCCAGGGCCTGGGCCTGGAGTCGTTCTCCTGCACCGCCCACATGCTCCGCCATT
>NZ_JBHXNP010000224.1:0-1463 GCF_042719495.1 Streptomyces sp. NPDC058525 | reverse complement strand
CAATGCCGTTGATTTAGGGGTCTGGTGGGGGTGCGACGGCCGCGATGACCTGCAGTGTTTCTGCCGGTCGACGGGTTGGCTGTGGTGGTCGTGGCCGGTCCGGGTTCCAGGACAGGAAGCGGGACATCTTGCGCTTCGCCTGACGGATCACGGCCCGGAGTCTGCGGGGTGGGTTGATCTCCTCCTCGAGTTCACGGGCCACCGTGGACAGGTGCTGAGGGGGGAAAATCCCTGTTCAGCGATGTGATGCTCCGGCGGGCTGCCCGCAGGGCCGCGGCGAAGGAGAGCCGGTCCGGATCCAGTGGTTCGCTGCGGTTCACCGCCGCTCTGTGCATCAGGACCCTGAGGCCGGTGTAGAGCACCAGATGTGCATAGATCTCCTGGAACACCAGGTCAGGGCTCTTGCTCGGCATGACGGTGCGGGTGCCGATCTGAGTCGTCTTCAGTTCGGCGAGGGTGTTCTCCACCTCCCACCGCTCGCCGTAGAGGGCTGCCAGTTCGGCAGCCGGCGCCGTGCCGGGGTCCATGAGGGTGGTGATGAGCCGGTAGCGTTCGGCCTGGTCACGGCCAGGGATGTCCAGGCTGTACTCGATCACGCGGACCCTGATGTCTTGGGGCGGCCGGACGCTGCGTCCCCGCCCGCCTCGGACGGTGGAGATCCACGAACCGTCGGGAAGAACTTCCTCGACCGGCAGCTTCCAGATGCCGGGGATCCGCCACAGCAGGTCGGCGCCGGTGGCGGCCAGGTGCTGCCAGAGATGTGCTCCGGGCAGGCCGCGGTCGGCCAGGACCAGCATGCCCGGCCGGAGCGAGGCGGCGAGTCGTTCGGCCAGGACCCGTTCCTTGACCCGGTAGGAGTCGACCGCGGCGTCGCAGACCACGTGGGTTCCGGACTCGACCAGGACCATGACCCGGGCCAGCGGATATCCGGTGGGTCCCTTGCCGGCCTTGGTCCGCAGCCGGCCCAGCCCGGCCTCGTTGGCTTCCGTGTCGGCGGCCTGCAGCGTCGTCCCGTCGATCGCCATCAGCCGGAACCCTCGCCAGAACGCTCCGGGCGTCCGCTCGTCGGCCACCGCCGCCCCGGCATGGACCAGCAGCTCACGCAGTACCTCCACCCCGAGGTTCTGGCGAGCACGGAAAACCGCCGCCTTGTCCGGGACCCGCCAGGCACCCCACCCGTCCTCGCGCCGCACCGCCTCGGCCAGCGTCCGAAGGACCTCCCGGTACGGCTCGCCGGAGAACAACGCCCGCGCAAGCACGAAATACACCATCAGCCTCGGCGGCAGCAGCCGGACCCGCACCTCACACGCACGGGACTTCGCCAACGCCGCGTCCACCAACTCCGGCGGAAACACCTCGGTCAGGTCCCCCAACCCGATCCGATCCACCACCCGAGCAGCCATCGGACACCACCCCCTGCTATCCGTTGAACCGCCAAATCACCCCTATGTCAACGGCATTGC
>NZ_JBHXNP010000223.1:0-1467 GCF_042719495.1 Streptomyces sp. NPDC058525 | reverse complement strand
TCTACTTCGCCCCGTCGAGCTTCGGCTCGGCGGGGCGAAGTGCTGCGAAGTGGCTGGTGCGGGTGCGGGCCCTGCGTGTGTCGGTGAGGTGGGCGTCGAGGCGGGCGAGGTTGATCGCGGCGCCGGTCAGCTGGTGCTGGAGGCTGGTCTTGGCGAGGCCGCGGTAGCGGGATCTGCGCAGGCCACAGCGCTGGGCGGCCTGGGAGATGGTGCCCTCGACTCCGGCGCGGGTCTTGTATCGCTCCTTCCAGGTGTCGGTGTCCTGGTCGGCGCGGGCCTGGCGGAGCGCTTCGTGTTCCGCCCGGGGCCGCAGGGTCAGGCGTCGGCCGACGCTGGAGGTGGTGCATTGCTCGCGGACCGGGCAGGGCCGGCAGTCACCGCCGTTGAACCGGACCCGGATCACGGGGGTGCCGTGCTGGGAGTGATCGGGGTTCCAGCGGTTGGTGGTCTTGCCACCAGGGCAGGTGACCTGCTCGCCCGCCCAGTCGATGGTGAAGTCGTCAGCGGTGAAACCGCCGGCCGCGGCTGCCTGGTGGCTGATGACGGTGGCGGCAGGGCCGGTGAGAGTGATGCCGTACTCGCGGCGGGTGCTGACCAGCAGATGCGCATCGACGTATCCGGCGTCGACCAGATGCTCGCCGGGCAGACGTCCCGCTTCGGCGAGCCGGGCGTGCAGGGTCCCGGTCATCGACATGTCGGAAACCGTCGCCACGGTGGTGGCCACGTTCGTGATCAGGTTCGGGGCGTCCGCCTCGCAGGTCTCGGTGAGGTGGACCTTGTATCCGTCCCACATGGTGTCCCGTTTGACCCCGCCACGAGCCTCAACGTCATAGGGCGTGACCAGGCGCGATGCGCCTGGCGGGCGGTCTTTTGGGTCCCGGCGCCTCACCTCGCCCTCCACCCGGTGGAAGTGCTGGAGCCACACCTGGCGCAGGATTTCCACCTGCTCGAGCGTCCGTAGTTCTTCGGGTGCCGCGGGCGAGAGGACGGCCTCGAGCAGCCGCATCCCGTCACGGCCGATCCGCAGACCCACCTCGTCCCGCTTGGCGCGGGACTTGGGAAACCGGGAGTCCTCGGCCCTCGTCGCGTAGTGCTTGAACCAGTCCGGCTCCGCGACCTCGTCCAGCCAGTC
Organism: Streptomyces sp. NPDC058525; assembly: GCF_042719495.1. Lineage (NCBI taxonomy): Bacteria > Bacillati > Actinomycetota > Actinomycetes > Kitasatosporales > Streptomycetaceae > Streptomyces > Streptomyces sp. NPDC058525. The sequence continues at coordinate 335 of NZ_JBHXNP010000223.1, read as the reverse complement.
GGGAGCGGCCCGCGCAGCTGCGTTCAACGCCGAGCGCAAGGTCTCCGCGACCAGCTCCAGCCAGCCCAGCTCGCGCGCCGCGGACTGCACGTGCGTGGAGTCGGTCCTAGCCCTGCCCGCCGTCTTGAGCAGCCCGTTCTCCTGGGCCGCGGCCAGGATGCCGTCCATCACCCGACGCCCGGCATCCGCTTCCACCAGACGGTCCCGGAACTCCGACAGCACCGAGAAATCGAACCCCGGATCGCCCAGCTCCAGCGCGAGCGCGTACTTGAAGTCGATCCTCGCCCGGACCGCCTCCGCGGCCTGCCGGTCCGTCAGCCCCTCTACGAACTGCA
>NZ_JBHXNP010000222.1:0-1490 GCF_042719495.1 Streptomyces sp. NPDC058525 | reverse complement strand
AGCATCAGCTTGGGCTCCATCGCCAGCGCACGCGCGATCGCCACCCGCTGCTGCTGCCCGCCCGACAGCTGGGTGGGATAGTTCCCGCCCTTGTCGCCCAGACCCACCCGGTCCAGCAGCCGCACGGCACGCTCACGCGCCACCGCCTTCGACTCGCCCTTGACCATCACCGGCGCTTCCATGACGTTCTCTATGGCCGTCATGTGCGGGAACAGGTTGAACCGCTGGAAGACCATCCCGATGTCCCGGCGCTGCGCCGCGACCTCGGAGTCCTTCAGCTCGTAGAGCTTGTCGCCCTTCTGCTTGTAGCCCACCAGGTGGCCGTCGACCGACAGCCGGCCCGCGTTGATCCGCTCCAGGTGGTTGATACAGCGCAGGAACGTCGACTTGCCGGAGCCGGACGGACCGACCAGGCAGAACACCTCACGGGGCGCGACCTCCAGGTCGATCCCGCGCAGGATGTGGGCGGCGCCGTACGACTTGTGGACGCCTTCGGCCTTGACCATCGGCTGGGCGGTCACTTCGCCACCTCCGTACGGCGGAACATGTTCAGGTTGGCCTTCAGCCGCTCGAGGGGCGTCGGCGGCAGACTGCGCAGCGAACCGCGCGCGTAACGCCGCTCCAGGTAGTACTGGCCGACACTGAAGACACTGGTCAAAGCCAGGTACCAGATCGAGGCGACGAAATACATCTCGATGATCGCACCCGCGGTGGACCCGATGTTCGAGCTGGCCCGCAGGAGCTCGGTGTACTGCACCGCCGAGACCAGCGAGGAGGTCTTCAGCATGTTGATGAACTCGTTGCCGGTCGGCGGGATGATCACCCGCATCGCCTGCGGCAGCACCACCCGGCGCATCGTCTGCGTCCGGGTCATGCCCAGCGCGTGCGAGGCCTCGCTCTGCCCCTCGTCGACGGACTGGATGCCCGCCCGCACGATCTCCGCCATGTAGGCGCCCTCGTTCAGGCCCAGCCCCAGCAGGGCCACCATGAACGGGGTCATCACATCAACGGTCTCGTTCTTGTAGATCGGACCCAGGTTGATGTACTGGAAGATCAGCGGAAGGCTGAACCACACCAGCAGCTGCACATAGACCGGGGTACCGCGGAAGAACCAGATGTACAGCCACGACACGAAACTCGTGACCGGGTTGTGCGAGAGCCGCATCACCGCGAACACGATGCCCAGCACCAGGCCCAGCGCCATCGACGCCACACTGATGATGATCGTGTTGCCCAGGCCGCTCAGCACCGAGGGGTCGAACAGCTTGTCGCCGACCGTCCCCCAGATGATCTTGCCCTGGGAGAACGCGTACACCAGCCACGCCAGCAGCACGGCCACCACCACGGCACTGATCCAGCGCCCGTAGTGCCGTACCGGAATTGCCTTGATCGCCTCGTAGGGGATGCCCGAGGCACCGGGCCCGGCCGGCGGAGTTGCGGCCGGACCCTTGTCGATCTTGTCAGTCACAATGACTGCCCTTCAGTGGAGC
>NZ_JBHXNP010000221.1:0-1596 GCF_042719495.1 Streptomyces sp. NPDC058525 | reverse complement strand
GCCCGCCCGCCCCCCCCCCCCCCCCCGGGGGGGGGGGGGGGGGGGGGGGGGAGGGGAGGGGATGGCCGGTTCTGCTGGTTCGGGCGGTTCGGCGCGGCCGGCTGCCCGGCTACCCGGCTGCCCGGCTGCCTGGCTGCCTGGCTGCCCGGCTTACGGCGCGACGGAGGAGTAGTCGGCGAAGCCGCTCGGGTCGTGGCGGCCGAAGCTGCCGTGCTCGAAGATGCCGTGCCCGACCTGTCCGTCGAGGGTGAAGCGGGCCGAGTGGTCGGTGACCCCGAAGGCGGCCATGGGGTGGGCGGTGGGGTCGGAGAGGTCGTAGACGCGGCGGTCGGTCCAGCCCCGGCCCTGCCAGGTGCCGTGCTGCCAGTCGGCGGCGGGCGGGTAGCCGGCGCCGACGGCGAGCGGGGAGGAGTTGAGTATCTCGATGCCCAGTTCGACGGGTTTGCGGCCGGCGGGGTCGGTGAGGTGGACCACCGCGCTCTCGGGGTGCCGGGTGCCGGGGCGGTAGCGGATCTCGGTGTGCGGCCAGCCGAGTTGTACGTCGTGACGGCCGCTGCCCTCCGGAAAGACCTGGAGGGCCTCGCTCAGGGTGCGGTGTCCGTCGGCGTCCTCCTGGGCGATGACCATCAGGAACCGGTCCTCGAAGCGGACGGGGATCCAGAGCCAGTGGAAGCCCTCGGGGCGGTACTCCTCGGCGGCCCGGCCGCCGTCCTCACCGGGGATGGGGCGCACGCCCCAGCTGCGGTCGCGGGTTCCGGTCCACTCCCCCGGTGTCAGGGTGAACTGCTCGCCCTTGGCCCGGATGGTGCCGGTGACGTTGCCGGCCTGGACGAACCGGCGGCCTTCCAGCATGAGGCGGTCACCGCGCCGCTGGATGTGGTGGGGCTCCCAGACGGCGGGGAACTCGGCGGTCCAGGTGATGTCGTACGAGAGCCCGTCCGGGTCCTCGGGGTCGGCGGCGCAGCGCAGGGTCAGCTGCCGCAGCGGCACGTCGACGGTGACGGACAACGGCCCGACCGAGAGGTTCATCCGGTCGTCGGTGAGGGCGTCGGAGGCACGGACGGCTAGGAGTTCGTCCCCCACCCGGAGGGTGGCGTAGGCGTCGATGACCCCGGCGTTGGGGTAGACCCCGAGCCCGAGGATCAGAACGGCACGGCCGGCGTGGTCGAAGACGTGGAAGATGCACCGGTCGTAGGCGTTGCGGTCCCCGCTGACGAGGTGCTTCATCGACAGCGGTGCCTGGTGGATGGGGTACTCGTCGAGGGCGACGGGCCGATCAGCGGGCATGACGGAACCTCCGGGGGGGGGCGGGGGGGAGGGTGAACGGATATGACGGTACGTCAGAATCCCGATGCGCGACCAGCCTTGTGGCACAACCTGACAGGGCGGCACGGTTGGCCGGGGGCTGTGGGGTGGGGGGTGGGGGGTGGGAGGGCTCTCGGGGGCTTCGGGGACTGAAGGGCCTGATTCCCGCTGATGCCGATCAGGGAGGGTTTGGGGGGTTCCCGCCGGTCCTTGTCTTTCCGGGTCGGGCCGCCCTGTCAAGGGCGCTCCTTCGTCGCGTCGCTTCGCGATGGCCTCCGGCCACCCTTGACC
>NZ_JBHXNP010000220.1:0-1716 GCF_042719495.1 Streptomyces sp. NPDC058525 | reverse complement strand
GGCTCTGATCCACTTCTTGTGGTCCGATCGCGGAGCGTCACGGTGCTCAGTCCGCGAGGAGGATCTGTCGGCGGAGCAGGTTGAATCCCGCCCGGCCGTATCCGTCTCTCTTGATCCGTTTCACCCTGTTGACGTTGCCTTCGACCTTGCCGGAGCTCCATTCCAGGGTGAGTCCGGCGGTGACGGCGTCGAAGTCCTGGCGCAGGCCACGGGCCAGACTGCACAGCGGCTTGAGGCCGGTGCTCTCGGCGCGGGTGAGCCAGGTGTCGAGTTCGGTGCCGCGGCGCTCGGTCATCATGCGGGCGAAGGCGCGCACACAATCGGCGACAGCTTCCAGCTCCGGGCAGCGGGCCAATAGCTGCTTGAGCTTGAGCGCACTGCTCTCGTCGATCTTGTCTGGGTGGGCGGTCATCAGCCAGGTGGCCTTCCGGACTGTCAGCTCCTTGGGCTTGTCGGGTGCGGGTTTGCCGTCGGCCCGGATCTCTTGCAGGTGGCGGCGGACGGTCCGCTTGCTCCCGCCGTAGCCGAGTTCGACGATCTCGGCGTGAAGACGTGCGGCGTCCGTGCAGCCCTCGTTCCAGCGCCGATACAGATAGGGCGAGTAGGCGTGGATGTGGCCGTAGCGGCGCGATCCCGTTCCGCGGGAGGCGTCGTCAGGGGTGGCGGCGTGTGCGTAACGGCGCACGGTCTTGCGGTCGAGCCCGAGGGTCTTGGCGATCACCTCGATCGGCACGCCCTTGTCGTAGAGGCCGTGCACCGCGGCATGGCGCTCACGGCGCTTGATCGCACGCAGCCCTTCCATGGGCTCCGGCGCGTCGCCGGCTGCCGCGCCGGCCTTGACGACCGGCTTGTCGGCGGCGGTGTCCTCGGCCGGCTCGGCGAGGCACGTGCGGTGTTGGCCCACGCACTTCTCGACGGCCTCGCACAGGTTCTTCCACAAATGGAACCTGTCGGCGACCTGCGTGGCGTCGGGGCAGGCGGTGCGGACAGCCTCGGCGTAGGCGCTGGCTCTGTCCCGGCACACGATCTCCACGCCGGGATGGTCGCGCAGCCAGGCTGTGAGCGTGTCCGCGGTGCGGTCGGGTAGGACGTCCACACGCTCGCCGGTCTCCATGTCCATGAGGATCGTCCCGTAGACGTGGCCCTTCTTGAACGCGAAGTCGTCCACGCCCAGGACCCGCGGGGCCGTGCCGAGTCTCCTGTCCGGCAGCTTGCCCAGTAGCCTGAGCAGGGAGTTCGCGCTGGTTGGGATCGACAGATGCGTGGCCAGGCGGGCCGCAGGGCGTCCGGCCAGTGTCAGCGCGAGCTTCTCCAGCGTCCGGCGCAGAATCGGGGTGCGACGGGCGAACCTTTCGGTCAGACCTTCCACCTGCTCGACGAACGTCCGCCGACCGCATCCCGGCGTTCCGCATAGGAACCGCCGGACCACGATGTCTATGACGACCTTCCGCCCCGCTATCGCCAGGTCGGCCAAGCGCCGGTGGTACCTCCCGTGGATACGGCTGGACAGGCCACCGCACCCTGGGCAGGGCGCCTGTCGACTCACTGCCCGCGCTGTAACGGCCACCGCTTCCTGGTCCACGGTGATCTCCTCCACCGCAACTGAGTCCAGGTGGGAGAGGGCTGTCGAGAGCACGCTGTAGTCACACGAACGGTCAACCGATCAGAGCGCCGTAACGCAACGTCATACGACCACAAGAAGTGGATCAGAGCCGT
>NZ_JBHXNP010000219.1:0-1850 GCF_042719495.1 Streptomyces sp. NPDC058525 | reverse complement strand
TGGGCGTGCGCCTCACCACCCTGCGGCCGGAGCAGGCCGAGTACATCGGCGTCAAGGTCGAGGGCCCGTACAAGCCCGACCACTACCGCTACTGACGGCCGCTCACGGCGGACACCGGCGTTCGAGCAGGGCTTGAGAGCCCGGCTCGATGCTGGAACGTCGGAATCAGGCCACCGGAGCGAGGGGCAAGGAGAGTCAGTTGGAGAGTCTGCGAGAGCGCGCCACGGAACTTGCGGCGATACGGGCCCTGGCCGTGGCCGGACCGAGCGAGCGGGCGACGGCCGCGCAGCACGCCAAGGGCAAGCTGACCGCTCGCGAGCGCATCGAAGTGCTCTTCGACGAGGGCTCCTTCTGCGAGGTCGAAGGACTGCGCAGGCACCGTGCGACGGGCTTCGGCCTGGAGGACAAGAAGCCCTACACCGACGGTGTGGTGACGGGCTGGGGCACCGTCCACGGCCGCACCGTCTTCACCTACGCGCACGACTTCCGGATCTTCGGCGGCGCACTCGGCGAGGCCCACGCAGCGAAGATCCACAAGCTGATGGACCTCGCCGAGGCCGCCGGCGCCCCGATCGTGGGCCTGTGCGACGGCGCCGGCGCCCGCATCCAGGAGGGCGTGACCGCCCTCGCCGGATACGGCGGCATCTTCCGGCGCAACGTGCGCAACTCCGGGGTGATCCCGCAGATCTCGGTGATCCTGGGCCCGTGCGCCGGCGGCGCCGCGTACTCCCCGGCCCTGACGGACTTCGTGTTCATGGTGCGCGGCACCTCGCAGATGTTCATCACCGGGCCGGACGTCGTCCAGGCCGTCACCGGCGAGGCCGTGACCATGGAGCACCTGGGCGGCGCCGACAGCCACGCGGCGGTGTCCGGCGTCGCCTCGTTCGTCTACGACGACGAGCGCAGCTGCCTGGAGGACGTCCGCCACCTGCTGTCCCTGCTGCCGTCCAACAACCGCGAACTGGCCCCGGCCGGCGACCTGGAGGACCCGGCGGACCGCCGCAACGACAAGCTGCTCGACCTGGTGCCGGCGCGCCCCACCCAGGGCTACGACGTCCGCGAGGTCATCGAGGAGATCGTCGACCACGGCGACTACTTCGAGGTCCACGGCCAGTGGGCGCAGAACATGGTCTGCGCGCTGGCCCGCCTCGGCGGCCGGCTGGTGGGCGTGGTGGCGAACCAGCCCTCGTACCTGGCGGGCGTGCTGGACATCGGCGCGTCGGAGAAGGCCGCGCGGTTCGTGCAGTTCTGCGACGCGTTCTCGATCCCGCTGGTCACCCTGATCGACGTGCCCGGGTTCCTGCCGGGCGTGGACCAGGAGCACCAGGGGATCATCCGGCACGGCGCGAAGCTCCTGTACGCGTACTGCAACGCCACGGTGCCGCGGATCAGCCTGGTCCTGCGCAAGGCGTACGGCGGCGCGTACATCGTCATGGACTCCAGCTCGATCGGCGCGGACGTGGCGCTGGCCTGGCCGTCGAACGAGATCGCGGTCATGGGCGCGGAGGGCGCCGCGAACGTGATCTTCCGCCGGGAGATCGCCGACTCCGCCGACCCCGAGGCGACCCGGGCGCAGCGGATCAAGGAGTACCAGTCGGAGCTGATGCACCCGTACTACGCGGCCGAGCGCGGTCTGGTGGACGACGTCATCGACCCGGCCGAGACCCGCTCCCGGCTGATCGCCACCCTCGCCATGCTGCACGCCAAGAACGCCGCGCAGCCGAGCCGCAAGCACGGCAACCTGCCGATCTAGCTTCGGCGGGTCCGCGACGCAGTGGGGGGGGGGGGGGGGGGGGCCCCCCCCCCGGCCCCCGCGGAGCGGGCCCCCCCCCCCCCGCGGCGCCCCGCGC
>NZ_JBHXNP010000218.1:337-1866 GCF_042719495.1 Streptomyces sp. NPDC058525 | reverse complement strand
GATTAATGAGCTACAGAATTTTATAATTCTATGACTTCTAAAGCCCTCGTTTTAGGGCTTTTTTTTGAGATTTTTAGGTGTAACGCTGACAATTTGCATTTCCTGCTACACAGACGTTTCAGAAAAACAGCCGGCACAAAAATCACCTACAGCGCGATTTTGGGGCGCGGTGTTTTTGTGCCTATTCGACAGTGCTTTTTGATGAATTTAATTTTGTACCACAAAATTACGTATCCTGCCTATGAACACAGGACAAAAGTCGCAACGCAAGACATAACGTCCCCGCGCCTTTAAATTGCGCTGTAGGGGGCGTTATGTCGTTCGAGCCTGTTGACTACATTGAATATGATAAAAACGCTCACACGGCGATTTATGGAGCTATGAGGGGCATTAGAGCTCCCACCCTTCATCCATAAAAGCCTTTTCATCGAAAGGAACACGATTATCCCCTCTAAGGCTTTTAATTTTGGCTTGTATCTCTGCTACTCTTTCAGTCAGTGATTTTTCATTCTGCTGATCAGAATCCTGTGATTTTTTTTCTGTTTTCTTCATTTCACAGTCTCCCCAATCTAGTTTTTATTTAAATATCTCATGTAGGTCGATGTAACATAAAATGTAGTTCGTAATGTAACATCACATGTAACATTTTTTGCACTTGTAAGTGTCAGCACACACGCGGTTTAGCTTAAATTTTTAGACTGTTTTTTTGCTGTTTTTCATTAAAACGATGATTACCCATAAAACTCATAATCTTAAGCGTTTTCACATACGTTTGTTGATTAAAAAGTTGTCTCAAAATTGGGACTTGTTTTCGATGGTTATAGGTAAATCGAAAACCGGCAGTGCTGCCGTCCTGCGGGCTGTCCAGTAGGTCAGTCCTCGGAAACAGCATCTCTGCCGTTATCACATGCACCATTTTTTTAAGCTATTTTACGAAGCGACTAGCTTCGTTCCGCTTAATCTATTTAAGATACATGGATACGTTAGTGCATTTTAGCACTCTAGCCCCTGAGAAATAAGACTTTTTAGATTATTGACAGTTGTCTGTCAGACAACTAAGGTTGTCCACCAGTCAACTATAAGGGCAGATTGATGACAAGATTATCATTTCGAGAGCTAAGGGAGCTCGGTATCTCAAATGAAGATATCGCAGCTGCAAAGGTCACACAGGCCGCCCAGCGTAGAGTTGGGGCTCCCGTCCAATCAATTGGCGTGATTGTTGGTGCTGCCCAGCCACGTCAACGTCATAATCCAAACCCACCAATAAGCCTAACTGAAAAGGCTATGAGGAAGCGTGGTATTTACGATCAAGCGGCTCTGCTACTGGATCAACAAGCATTGCAGGAAAGTAGCCCAGAACGTGCTATGCAAGCCCGTAAAGCAGCGCAGGCAGCGAAAGAACTAAGTTCTACCCAGCAACTTGAATTTGACTTCTTTGGAGGTGGTAACGTGTCCATTGCTTTCCAGTACCAGGACGCCGTTACTGAACGGCTATTTGAATCCGCTAAGACCACAGCGCAAGCATATCA
>NZ_JBHXNP010000218.1:0-327 GCF_042719495.1 Streptomyces sp. NPDC058525 | reverse complement strand
CGCTCAGGCCGTTCTATGGCAAATCTGCCGTAATCTTGGCTGGCAAAGTTACGAATGCACCAAAACGGCCGCAGATCTCTGCGAGACAATGCGAACTGACAAAGCACAAATGGCAAGAGCATTAGATTTGCTTGAAAAAGTTGGTGCAATTCATCGCGTTAAACGTGGTCGAGTAAAAGTTATAACTGTAACACCTGAAGGAGCTTTTCGTGGGAATGTAAATAACCACGCTAAAGCTGTTGAGCGCTTCCGTCTGGACGTTATCGACGGCGGTTTATCGCCTGAATAACAGCTCTTATTCTGCCCGATTAATGAGCTACAGAATTT
>NZ_JBHXNP010000217.1:0-1952 GCF_042719495.1 Streptomyces sp. NPDC058525 | reverse complement strand
TTTGACATACAAGAAAAATATGACGGACACGAAAAAACTTTATAGTGATTTTCAAAATTTTATCGACAGGTTGCGTTATAAATACAAGAAAGAAAGTTCGATAGATTATTTATCGGTGGTAGAGCCACAAGGACGTGGAGCCTGGCATTGTCATGTTTTAATGCGCTTTAATGATTTGGATAAGATTTATATTAAAAATGCTGAATTAAGGAGTCTATGGGGTTTAGGATTTGTAACAATCAAGTCATTAAAGGATATAGACAACATAGGAGCCTATTTGAGCGCTTATTTGACTGATATAGACCTAGAAGATGTCCAAGACAGGGAAACAGCCTTAAAAGTGGCTTCAGAGGGCTGTGAGGTGCAAACAAAGATCGTAGAAGGTCGGGAAAAGAAATTTTTAAAAGGCGGACGGCTGCACATGTATCCTTCCGGAATGAATATGTATCGAAAATCAAAAGGGATTGTTAAGCCGGAACGGGAAGAAATGAAGTTCGGAGACATAAAAAAAGTAGTGGGTTCGGCAAAACCACACTACGAGAAAAGTTATCATGTCGAAAATGACAATTTTGAAAACACAATTTCGTTTCTCCAGTATAACACAAAACGTGATTTTTGAAGCAAAACGGTTCCTCTTTATGGAGCCGTTTTTTTTATTTCCCGAAGGGTTATTTGTCAGAATGACAAACCGATTTCGAGCCGGCGAGAACCCATTGTCACACCACGATTTAGGGGGTGTGTATAAATGGGCACTCTCTGTGAAATTTGAAGCTTTGAAATTCCGAATGGCGCACTTATACACTCTGTCGAGTGAGTGCTAAAATGCTGAAGCATTTCCGTCAAGCGTGTGGAGGAATCTTGTAGAGAGATATAGCATAGATACCCGTATCTCTAGAGATATTTTGGTATATCCCTGCTATATCTATGGGGTATCTATGCTATATCTTTGGCTTCAAAAACGGCACCTGTTCTAAGAGCATAGAAACTCAACAGGCACAGCCTGTTTGACACCCTTTTTTTTAGGGTGGCACCGAGTTTCCTTATGCTCTTTTTCTCTGAAGCTAAACCTGTTTTATATGTCGTAGTCTTTTTATTGGGAGTGACCCCTTGCTGTACAATTTCCGGAGGTGCCGATAAGGGACGAATTTTCCCTTGTCGGTTGCCTTTGGGGATTGTAAGGGGTGGAGGCTCGGAATCAAAAGGAAACGAAATATCATTCCGAGTGTGCTTCTTTTTTCTGTTCTTGAATTCTATTATTTCCAATGTTAGAATTATGTTAACAACTTGTTAGGAGTGTGTTTGGATGGAAGAGAAAAAACAAATTGGACCTCGAATTACTGTTGAAACATTTAAAAAGCTAGAGTTATTAGCCGAACATTTTACAAAACACAATGAATTTGGAAGAGTTTCAAAAGATGCTGTAATTGAGTTTGCTATTAAGGAATTGTATAGGGACTATTTGGGAAAAGGACGCTAATTTTTGTTGAAAAACTGACTTCGGATTTGGGGTTCTTTATTATTAACTTGATTTTAATTAAACATTACAGGAAAAATTGAGGGGAAATGGATGGATAAACGCAATGGTGACGCGGTTTTCATAGCTCCAAATGATGTTGTAAAAGTGACCACTATGAATCACGTCATTGAAGTTCAGCATATGGAGAAGATGAACCGGAAAAATAATATCAAAAAATTGGACAAGGATAGGTTTGTAGACCTCTCTACTGGGGAGATCCGGGAGTTCGAGCATTCGGAAAATCGGCAGGAAAATTATAATTCTTTGAGACAAACCTTTAAGAAGCTGCGTTATTTGATAAATAACAATTTTATAGGACGGCCAAATGAATTACATATAACTTTGACATACAAGAAAAATATGACGGACACGAAAAAACTTTATAGTGATTTTCAAAATTTTATCGACAGGTTGCGTTATAAATACAAGAAAGAAA
>NZ_JBHXNP010000216.1:0-2266 GCF_042719495.1 Streptomyces sp. NPDC058525 | reverse complement strand
CCTCGACCTGCTGCGCCCGATCTACGCCCAGACCGCCGCCTACGGCCACTTCGGCCGCGAGCTGCCGGACTTCACCTGGGAGCGCACCGACCGCGCCGAGCAGCTCAAGGCCGCGGTCGCCCGCTGACACCTGTACGACCGCCCCCAACGCCCCGCCGACGGCGGGGCACCGGCACCCTCCCCGTCCCGATCAGGAGAGACCACGTGCGTATCGCGGTGACTGGATCCATCGCCACGGATCACCTCATGGCCTTCCCAGGCCGGTTCGTCGACCAGCTGCTCCCCGACCAGCTGGAGCACCTCTCGCTCTCGTTCCTCGTCGACTCGCTCGAGGTGCGGCGGGGCGGGGTGGCGGCCAACATCGCCTACGGGCTCGGCGGACTGGGCCTGGCCCCGGTCCTCGCCGGGGCGGTGGGCGTCGACTTCCACGAGTACGAGGTCTGGCTCAAGGAGCACGGGGTCGACACCAGCGGGGTGTACGTCTCCGGGTCCCGCCAGACCGCGCGCTTCATGTGCATGACCGACGAGGACGCCAACCAGATCGCGTCGTTCTATGCCGGCGCGATGGCGGAGGCGGCCGAGATCGACCTGCGCGGCCTCACCGGACCCGGGGACGCCCCCGTCGACCTGGTGCTGGTCTCGCCCAACGACCCGGCCGCGATGCTCCGGCACACCCGCCAGTGCCGCGGACTGGGCATCGCGTTCGCCGCCGACCCCTCCCAGCAGCTCGCCCGCCTCGACGGCGACGAGGTGCGGGAGCTGGTGACGGGGGCGCGCTGGCTGTTCACCAACGAGTACGAGGCCGCGCTGCTGCGCGAGCGCACCGGCTGGGACGTGGAGGAGATCCTCGAACGCGTCGGCATCTGGGTCACCACCCTGGGCGGCGAGGGCGTCCGCATCGAGCGCAAGGGCGAGCCCGCCCTCACCGTGCCGGCCGTCCCCGATGTCCGGCCCGAGGACCCGACGGGCGTCGGCGACGCCTTCCGCGCCGGGTTCCTCGCGGCCGTCAGCTGGTACCTGCCGCTGGAGACGGCCGCGCAGCTGGGCTGCGCGATGGCCGCGCTGGCGCTGGAGGCCGTGGGCCCGCAGGACTACGAGGTCGACGGCGAACGGCTGCTGGCCACCGTCGCGTCGGTCTACGGGACCGAATCGGCCCGGCTGCTGGGCCCGGCGCTGCGAGCGCTGACATGAGCCGGACCCGGGCCGATGCCCTCCGAGAGGCGCTCGCGACGCGCGTCGTCGTCGCCGACGGGGCGATGGGGACGATGCTCCAGGCGCAGGACCCCTCGATGGAGGACTTCCAGCAGCTGGAGGGCTGTAACGAGGTCCTCAACGTCACCCGCCCCGACATCGTGCGCACCGTCCACGAGGCGTACTTCGCGGTGGGCGTGGACTGCGTGGAGACGAACACCTTCGGTACGAATCTCGCCGCCCTCGCCGAGTACGACATCGCGGAGCGCAACTTCGAGCTGTCGGAGGCGGGTGCGCGCATCGCCCGCGAGGTCGCCGACGAGTTCACCGCGTCCACCGGGCAGCAGCGCTGGGTGCTGGGCTCGATGGGCCCGGGTACGAAACTGCCGACGCTCGGCCACATCACGTACGACAAGATCCGCGACGCCTACCAGATCAACGCGGAGGGGCTGCTGTCCGGCGGCGCCGACGCGCTGCTCGTGGAGACGACGCAGGACCTGCTCCAGACGAAGTCCTCGATCATCGGCGCCCGGCGGGCGATGGAGGCGCTGGGCGTTTCCGTGCCGCTGATCTGCTCGGTGACGGTGGAGACGACCGGCACGATGCTGCTGGGTTCGGAGATCGGTGCGGCGCTGACGGCGCTGGAGCCGCTGGGCATCGACATGATCGGCCTGAACTGCGCGACCGGCCCCGCCGAGATGAGCGAGCACCTGCGCTATCTGGCGCGGCACTCGCGCGTTCCGCTGTCCTGCATGCCGAACGCCGGCCTGCCCGTGCTGACCAAGGACGGCGCGCACTACCCGCTGTCGGCCTCCGAACTGGCCGACGCGCAGGAGTCCTTCGTACGGGACTACGGGCTCTCGCTCGTCGGCGGCTGCTGCGGCACCACCCCCGAGCACCTGCGGCAGGTGGTCGAGCGGGTCCGGGGCACCGCGCCCGGGGCCCGCGATCCGCACCCGGAGCCGGGGGCCGCTTCCCTGTACCAGACGGTGCCGTTCCGGCAGGACACCTCGTACATGGCGATCGGTGAGCGGACGAACGCGAACGGGTCGAAGAAGTTCCGCGAGGCGATGCT
>NZ_JBHXNP010000215.1:0-2282 GCF_042719495.1 Streptomyces sp. NPDC058525 | reverse complement strand
CAGGAGCGGGTGGAGCCAAATCAACTTCTTACACCCCGTGGAGCCACTTCACGTTCCCACCCTGGAGCCCAAAGAAGTGCTTACAGACAGGTCAGTGGTAGGCGTGGACGACGGCGTGGCCCTTGCCGCGGCCGATCATCCACTTGTTGACGGGCGTCGTGATCATGAAGGCCACGGCGAAGCCGCCCAGCAGCGCCGTCCAGAACAGCGCGTCCGACAGGTGGGCGTCCATCGCGCCGGGAGTCAGGGCGATGATGCCGTTGTCGACGAGCTCCATCACCGCGATCGAGACGGTGTCCGCAGCCAGCGCCACCTTGATCGCACGCCTCCAGTCCAGGCCGGCCCGACGGACCGCGAACAGCGTGAACGAGTAGCCGAAGACGAACGCCAGGGTGATCGCCAGGACCATCGTCTGGACGTTGCCCCACATCAGGGCGGTACCGATGACCATGCCGAGGATCTCGCCGATCGCACAGCCGGTCAGGCAGTGCAGCGTCGCCTTCGCGGCGGCCCCCCAGGTCACAGGTCCCATCTGATGCCCGGCGTGACCCGCGTGCGCCTGGTGCACGGTGTGGTCGTCCGCGGTGCTGGTGTGGTGTGCGCTGTGATCCATGACCGTCATCCCCAATCCCGTCCGGTGCGACCCCGCTCCCACGGGCTCACACCACAACTATATACCCCCTAGGGGTATAAGCAAGAGGTAATTCGGATCACTGCATCTGGGCCTCCGATACGCCGCACCCTCCGGTCGCGTCAACGGGGGAAGTCCCTGGGGCATGAGAGACCTACGGCGCACGGACGCGCGGATGTCACCGGAGGACAGACGCCGGGAGTTGTGCCGCAGTGCCTACGGGGTGGCGAAGAGCTGTCCATGCCCAAGAGGAGGGTTGTCGGCTGCGGGCCCACAAGCGACACAGGGCCTCCACTCCTGCCCCCGTGCCGCTGCGTACCGCCTCGGGGAAGGCCGGCCGACGGGTATCGGCGGACCCTCCCGCTTTCCTTCTGGTCAGTTGCCAGCGCGCTGAGGCTGTGCGGTCCCCTCGGTGGTGGCGGTTTCGACTGGCGGGCTCTGCGGCTTGCCACGCATGAGAGCGACGGTGGCCAGGGCGCCCGCGGCGGCGATGCCGGCGGCTGCGAGGAAGGCTGCGCTGAACCCGTGGGTGAGGGCGGTCAGGTCACCGAGTGCTCCCGCGCCCTGGGAGGTGGCGAGCGCGGTCAGGGCGGCGAGGCCGAGGGCGGAACCGACCTGGTAGGTGGTGTTGACGATGCCCGAGGCGAGGCCGGCCTGCTCCTGCGGGGCTGCGGACATGGCCGCTATCAGGGTCGGGATGTAGGCGAGCGCCATGCCCAGGGCCGCCACCAGCGAAGCGGGCAGGACGTCGACGAGGAAGCTGCCGGTGGGGCGGGCGGCCGAAAGCCACACCAGGCCCGCAGCCAGAACCAGCAGGCCGCCAGTGATGAGCGACTTGGGGCCGAAGCGGCCGAGCAGGCGGGCGCTGACGGTGGTCATGAAGACCATCAGCAGGACGGTCATCGGCAACAGGACTGCGCCCGAGGCGAAGGCGCCAGAGCCCAGAACCTGGAGCTGGTCAGCGCCCGGCCCGCCAGTTTCAACGGCCACCAGCAGTGGAGTGATCATATCGACCTACCGCCCGGCGCGCTGACCCGTCACGACCCGCACTCCCGACCGGACCGTGACTCCCGCCGACCGTCGATGGCCCCCGGACCTCGGTCGCGGAGGGTGTGCCACGGGACGAAGGACCCGCGTGGCCGTACTCTTCCGCCCATGGTCCCGATGATCCGCGCCGCCGGCCTGCGCGGCTTCGTCCCGCTCGTGGAGCGGCTGGGTGGCGACGCGGACGGGATGCTCGCGCGGTTCGGCCTCGCACGGCACACGCTGGACTCCGACGAAGCTCTCATCCCCATCACCGCCAACGACCTCGTGCTCGACACGGCCGCAGCCGAGGTGGGCTGTCCGGATCTCGGCCTGCGCCTTGCGGAGGCCCAGGACCTGAGCGTTCTGGGTCCCTTGGCAGTGGTGATCGAGCCCTCCTCGACGGTCGCCGAGGCACTGGCCTCCGCCTCGAGGTACATGTTCGTCCACAGCCCGACACTGCGGTTCGCGAGCCAGGCCGTCAGCCGGGCCCGGCCGCGGCGGCGGATCGCGGTCGGGGTCTGGTAGCCGGTCAGCAGCACCAGCGCGCCCTTGTGGGCCGAGTAGTCGAAAGCCCGCTCCAAGGCGGGGAAGACGCCGGTCAACACGTCGCGGAGACGATTGATCA
>NZ_JBHXNP010000214.1:0-2320 GCF_042719495.1 Streptomyces sp. NPDC058525 | reverse complement strand
CAGCCATCACGCAGCCAGGAACCGTGCTGTACCAGGCCCGAAATCCATCACACACTGATGACGCCCAAGCCCCGCCACCACACCCCCAACTCACACCATCGGTGAGCTGTGCCTAACCGAGGGCTAACGTCGCGGGAGGGATTCTTGACCAGCGCCTTCGCAGACAGGGACAGCGCATGGCGCGGGTGAGCGGAGTGGGAGGAATGAAATGCGAGTACTCATCGTCGAGGACGAGGTGGAGCTGGCCGAGATGCTGGCCGAAGGCCTGCGTGGTGAAGGAATGGTCTGCAATGTCGCACACGACGGTGCCCGCGCGCTGGAGATGACGGCCGCCGCCACCTACGACGTACTGGTCCTGGACCGAGATCTGCCTCATCTGAGCGGGGACTCCGTCTGCCGGGCCCTGAACACAGCCGGCTACCCGGCCAGGATCATGATGCTCACCGCCGCGGGCAGCCTCCCCGACCTGATCGACGGCCTCGGTCAAGGAGCCGACGACTACATGGCCAAGCCCTTTTCCTACCTGGAACTGGTCGCACGGCTGCGGGCCCTGGCCCGGCGCGCCTCCCACGCCAGCGCCGCCACCGTGCTGAGCCGCCACGGCGTCAGCCTGGATACCGTCCGCAGAGTCGCCGAACGCGACGGCCGCCCCCTGAAGCTCACCCCTAGACGCAATACCGGTGATTTAGGTTGTCTTCCGGCGGGTCGGCTTGGTCTTGGTCGGTCCGACCAGGGTCACGCGGGGAGTGTCCGGCCGGGGCGGATTGTGGTGCTCGGCGCGTTTGAGCTTCCAGTTGGACATCTTGCGTTTGATGACGCGCGGGCTGGAGCGCAACCGCCGGGGTGCCAAGAGCCGTTCGCGGATCTCATGCAGGGCCGTGACCAGTGCCCGGGCCAGCCGGGAGGGGGGAAAATGCCGCCTGGTCAGTGACGTGGCGGCGGACCACGCGCAGGGTGCGGGTGAAGGAAATCCGGTCCGGGTCCTGCTCGGATTGCTGTGCGGCCTGGTGCATCAGGTCTCGCAGGGCGTGGTGCACCAGCAGGAAGGCGAAGATCTCCTGCTCGGCACCGCGGGGGTGCTGGGAGCGTAGGACGAGGCGAGGGCCTCCGAGATGGGTCTTGATCTCATCCAGCGTGCTCTCGATCTCCCATCGCTGGGCGTACAGCGCCGCCAGCGACGCGGCAGGGGCGGCCTTCGGGTCCAGGATGGTGGTGATCAGCCGGTACACCGTGTCGCTGCCGTCGCTGCCGAGCGCGTACTCGATCACCCGGACCCGGGCGGGGTCCGCGCGACGGTTCTTGTCCCGGGCCGCAACGATCTCCGAGAGGTAGGAGCCGTCCTCCAGCAGGGCCAGGACGGGGAGTACGGCGTCGTTCTTGAGCCGCCACAGCAGGTCGGCGCCGGTTGCGGCGGCGGCCCGCCACAGGTCAAACCCGCGAAAGCCCCGGTCGGCCAGCAGGAGCATCCCCGGCGTCAGTGAGCTGAACAGGCACTGGGCCAGTTCGGTTTCATGGACTGCCAGCGGTCCGGCCTCGGCCGCGAAGACAGCGTGGGTGCCGCACTCGGCCAGCGCGGTCACCCTCACCTGCGGATAGGCGCTCTTCTCCTGTCCGCGGCTGACTCCCGGGCGGCCGAAGAAGGCGGCATTCGCCTCGGTGTCCGGCACGTCGAAGGTGGTGCCGTCCACCGCGACCAGCCGCCACCCCCGATACCAGGCCCCGCTCGTGTCCTCGGTCGCCACCGGCCGGCACACCTGGGCAAACAGTGCCTTCAGCGGCTCCGGGCCCAGTCGCAGACGGGCCCGGCCGATCGCCGCGGTGGTCGGCACCCGCCAGGCCCCCTTCCACCGGCCCATCCGCTCCAGTCCGTGCGTCAGGAGTCGGGCGACCTCCTCATAGCCCTGCCCGGAGAACAGGCACATCGCCAGCACGAAATAGACCACCACCCGGGCGGGCAGCAGCTGTTGGCGCTGCTCGACCCGGCCGCATCCCGCGACCACCTCATCCACCAACTCCGGCGGAAACGCGCGGGTCAGCACCCCAATCGCGATCCGATCCGAAAACCGGTCATCCGACGACGACTTCACCTGTCCGGGCCTTGGCACGCCACACCCAACGACCCGAAACCCCCAAAGTCACCGGTATTGCCCCTAGACGAGTAAGTCCGAAGTCTTCGGGCGCATGAAGCGAGGGTCTCGTTGATCCGTTTGTGACGACAGATCTCAAAACCCTCGCGACAGCACTGTACGTGAGGATTGATGACTCTCTGGCAGGATCGCGGGGATGGGGCCGACCGCCGAGGCTGACGGATGCCGAGCTG
>NZ_JBHXNP010000213.1:0-2444 GCF_042719495.1 Streptomyces sp. NPDC058525 | reverse complement strand
CTTGGTGGGCCCCTATCCCCTGGGCATCCGGGCCCTCCTCCTTCGTCCGCTTCACGTGTGAAAACGACTCAGGGCCCGGATCCATGGGATCCGGGCCCTGAGCCTTCAGTAGCGGGGACAGGATTTGAACCTGCGACCTCTGGGTTATGAGCCCAGCGAGCTACCGAGCTGCTCCACCCCGCGTCGGTAAACACGACTTTACGTGAGGCGACACGACAGATGCAAATCGGTTAACCGACGCCGGCCTGCGGCTCCGCACCCGGGCCGCCGGGACCCCTGGCCCGGGGTCAGGCCGAGAGCTCCTCGGCGAGGGCGTCGCGCAGCCGCGCCGCCCGCTCCGAGACCTCCGCCGGGCCCAGCTCCATGGCACGGACGCACCACTTCTGCCCCTCGGCCAGGTCCCCGTGCCGAGCCGCGAGCAGGCCCAGCCGCAGGGCGGCGCGGCCGTGGCCCGCCACCGCCGCGCGGGTCCACCACAGGGCCGCCTCCGGCTCGCTCCCCTCGCGGGCCAGCAGCAGCCCGAGGTTGAACGCGCCGTTGCGGGACCCGGCCTCGGCCGCCTCCCGGTACCAGCGCGCGGCGGCCGCCAGGTCGCCCCGGGCCGCGGCGAGCATGCCGACGCGCACCTGGGCCCGGCGGTGCCCCAGCTCGGCGGCCCGCTCGTACCACTCCTCGCTCTCGGTCCGCGGCGCGCCGCCCACCGGCTCGCCCAGCGCCACCGGCTCCGGCGGCGGGGCCAGCGACTCCAGCAGCGAGGCCAGCCGGAAGGCCGCCTCCGCGCTGCCGCCGCCGGCCGCGCACCGCAGGTGCCGCTCGGCGGCCCGCTCCTCGCCGTCGCGCACGAGCGCGATGCCGACCTGGAGCGCGGCGTCGGTGTGGCCCGCCGACGCGGCCCGCTCGTACCACTTCAGCGCCGTGCGGTCCTCGTCGCGGCTGGCGAACAGGATCCCGAGGTTGAAGGCGGCGTCCACGCTGCCCGCCTCGGCCGCCTTCGAGAACCACGGCTCCGCGCCCGCCGCGTCCCCGCCCTGGAGCAGCAGGATGGCGAGCGCGTTGGCCGCCTCGCGGTGGCCGGCGTAGGCCGCGCGCCGGTACCACTGCTCGGCCTGCGCCGTGCGGTCCTGTGCGACGCACAGCAAAGCAAGGTTGTACGCCCCGTTCTGGTCGCCCGCGTCCATGGCGGTGCGGTACCAGCGCTCCGCGGTCTGGGTCTCGCCGCGGGCGGCGTGCAGCGCTCCGAGCGCGTTGGCGGCGTTGCCGTCGCCGTCCTGCGCGGCGCGGTGCCACCACGCGGCGGCGCTGTCCTCGTCCCCGGCGTCGCGCAGCAGGAAGCCCAGCGCGCAGGCCGCCCGGGCCTCGCCCTGCTTGGCGGAGGTCAGGTACCAGCGCCCGGCCTCCTTGAGCTCGCCGCGCGCCTCCAGCAGCGCGCCCAGGTGCAGCGCGGCACGGCGGTGCCCGCGCGCGGCGGCCTGCCGGTACCACTGCTCGGCCTCGGCGGGGTCGCCCTTGCGCAGGTGCCGGGCCAGCCGGTACGCGGCTTCGCGGTGCCCCTGCTCCGCCGCGGCGCGGAACCACCGCTCCACGCCCTTGTCGCCGCGGTGCTCCAGGAGGTCGGCCAGGCCGTACGCCCCCAGCGCATGGCCGGATTCCGCCGCCTGGCGGAGCCAGTACTCGGCGGCGGGCTCGTCCCCGCGCTCGCGGAAGTGGCGGCCCAGGGCATGCGCGGCCGGAGCGGATCCGGCCACGGCGGCCACCCGCCACCAGCCGGCCGCCTCCTCCGGGTAGCCCCGCTGGTGCAGCAGTACGCCCAGGTTGTTCGCGGCGGCGCGGTCCCCTTCCCCCGTGGCGCCGCGCAGGTACGGCTCGGCCCCGTCGAGGTCGCCGCGGCGCAGCAGCAGCGCACCGAGCACGCTCATGGCACCGGGGTCGCCCTTGTCGGCGGCCGCCCGGTGCCGGGCCTCGAGCTCGGCGTCGCTCGCCGCATCGGTCTCGGCGAACATTTCCTCCGTGCTGTGCCTGTCCAAGAAGTCCGCATCGGTCAGCGCGGTCTGCGCGTTGACAACGGGAGCCGGGTCACCGGCTCCCGTACCCGGCTCGGCATCCGCCCTCGCAAACCGCCCTGTCTCCAGCAGAGTTGGCCTGTCCCCCATAAATCCCATCGTCGCATCACCTGCTACCCGCGTACACCTGGTATGTCGCAGCCAGTGAGGTCACTACAGCGTTTTGTCGACATGCCCATAGAGAGTCAAGTCAAACACGCTCCCGCCCCAACTCACCCGTCTCAGCTACCGCGTGTCCACCCCGGACATGACGAAGGCCCGGATCCCATGGGATCCGGGCCTTCGTTTTCAGTAGCGGGGACAGGATTTGAACCTGCGACCTCTGGGTTATGAGCCCAGCGAGCTACCGAGCTGCTCCACCCCGCGTCGGTGAAACCACAGTAT
>NZ_JBHXNP010000212.1:0-2589 GCF_042719495.1 Streptomyces sp. NPDC058525 | reverse complement strand
CCTCGACCTGCTGCGCCCGATCTACGCCCAGACCGCCGCCTACGGCCACTTCGGCCGCGAGCTGCCGGACTTCACCTGGGAGCGCACCGACCGCGTCGACGCGCTGCGCGCGGCCGCCGGTCTGTAAGCACCACCGTCTGAGACGAACGGCCCCGGACCCGCGGTCCGGGGCCGTTCGCGTGCCCAGCCGCCCGGGGCGAAGCGGCTCGCTGGTGCGGCGCCGGTGCTGGGGCTCCGCCCCAGGCCCCGCGCCTCAAACTCCCCCAGCTACCGCTGGGAGGTGCCCCCAGGCGGGGCTGGATTGGGGCCCGGCCGCTGTCGGTGGGGTTTGGTAAGAATGCGGGTGTGAGCAGTGCGAACGAGTCCGAGCAGCGGGGCGGGGACGTGAGTCCCGGCGACCCGCCGGAGCAGCTGGCGCTGATCCGGGAGATGGTCGCCGAGGCGAAGGCCAAGGCGCCCAAGGCGAAGCCACGCACCTGGCGCGGCGCCGCCCTCGCCGAGGAACTCCCCGTCGCCCGCATCCTCGTGAACAAGGGCGTGCTCCACCTCGACCAGCTCTGGGACTACGCCGTCCCCGCCGAGCTCTCGGAGGCCGCGCAGCCCGGCGTCCGCGTCCGGGTCCGCTTCGGAGCCGGCTCCCACCAGGTGCACGGCGGCCGCCGCGAGGGCGGCGGCCTCATCGACGGCTTCGTCGTCGAGCGGCGCGCCGAGTCCGACTACAACGGGGCGCTGGCCGCCCTCGCCCACGTCGTCTCGCCCGAGGTGGTGCTCGGCCCGCGCATGCTGGCCCTGGCCCGGGCCGTCGCCGACCGGTACGCGGGCAGCCTGGCCGACGTACTCCAGCTTGCCCTGCCCCCGCGCAACGCCCGCGCCGAGTCCAAGCCCTCACCCGAGCCGCTGCCCCCGCCCGCCGCGCCCGAGCCCGGCGGCTGGCAGCGCTACGGCTCGGGGCCCGCCTTCCTGCGCGCCCTCGCCACCGGCGGCACCCCGCGCGCCGTCTGGACCGCCCTGCCCGGCCCCGGCTGGGCCGACGAGCTGGCCCGCGCCATGGCCGCCACCCTCGCCTCCGGCCGCGGAGCCCTCGCCGTGGTGCCCGACGGGCGCACGGCCGCCCGGGTGGACGCGGCGCTCACCGCCCTGCTCGGCGAGGGACGGCACGCGCTGCTGACCGCCGAGTCCGGGCCGGAGAAGCGCTACCGCCAGTGGCTCGCCGTGAGCCGGGGCTCGGTGCGGGCCGTCGTCGGTACCCGCGCGGCGATGTTCGCCCCCGTGCGTGACCTCGGGCTGGTTGCGGTCTGGGACGACGGCGACTCCAGCCACAGCGACGACCGCGCCCCCTTCCCGCACGTCCGCGAGGTCCTGGAACTGCGCGCGGTCACCGACGGCTGCGGTTTCCTGGCCGGGAGCACCAGCTGCACCGTCGAGGCCGCCCAGCTGGTCGAGTCCGGCTGGGCGCGGCCGCTGGTCGCCGACCGGGAGACGGTGCGCCGGTGTGCCCCGCGGATCCGGACGGTGGGCGACGAACTGCTGGCCCGCGACGAGGCGGCCCGGGCCGCGCGCCTGCCGAGCCTGGCTTGGGAGACCGTACGGGAGGGGCTCAGGACCGGGCCCGTACTGGTCCAGGTGCCGCGGCGCGGCTATGTGCCCCGGCTGGCGTGCGAGCGGTGCCGTACGCCCGCCCGCTGCACGGCCTGCGCCGGGCCGCTGGAGGCCCCCGACGCGCGGGACCTGCACTGCGGCTGGTGCGGGCGTCCCGAGCCGTCCTGGCACTGCGAGGAGTGCGGGTCCTTCCGGCTGCGGGCCCAGGTGGTGGGCGCGCGGCGGACGGCCGAGGAACTGGGGCGGGCCTTCCCGGCCGTGCCCGTACGGACCTCCGGGCGCGACCACGTCCTGGACGAGGTGCCTGACCGGCCGGCGCTGGTGGTGAGCACGCCCGGCGCGGAACCGGTCGCGGCGGGCGCCGGGTACGCGGCGGCGCTGCTGCTCGACGGCTGGGCCATGCTGACCCGGCCCGACCTGCGGGCCGGCGAGGACGCGCTGCGCCGCTGGATCGCGGCCGCCTCGCTGGTACGGGGGGAGGGCCAGGTCGTGGTGGTCGCGGAGCCGACGCTGCGGCCGGTGCAGGCGCTGGTGCGGTGGGACCCGGTGGGGCATGCCGTACGGGAGCTCGCGGAGCGGGCCCAGCTCGGGTTCCCGCCGGTGTCCCGGATGGCGGCGGTGGCGGGCCGGGGCGAGGCCGTGGAGGCCTTCCTGGCCGGGGCCGGACTGCCGCCGGACGCCGAGATCCTGGGGCCGGTGCCGCTGTCGGGGCGGCGGGGCGAGGCTTCGCCGGGGGAGCGGGCGCTGGTACGGGTGCCGCCGGGCAGCGGGGCGGCGCTGGCCGCGGCGCTGAAGGCCGCGCAGGCGGCGCGGATGGCCCGGGGGGTTCCGGCGGCGGAGGCGGTGCGGGTCCGGATCGACCCGGCGGACATCGGCTGACGGGCGGGCACGGTGGTGCCGGTGGTCCCGCTGCGCGGGGCGGGGGGAAGCCCCCCGCCGCGGGTCGGGCCGGTGGGCGGGCGGCGGCGAACCCGCGGGAGGCGGGGGGTG
>NZ_JBHXNP010000211.1:0-3027 GCF_042719495.1 Streptomyces sp. NPDC058525 | reverse complement strand
GCCAACGACTCGTCCCACTCGTCCGGCACGACACCACGCACGTCATACGCCTTGACGATGTTCGAAAGGTCGGGCATTTCCACTCCTCCACGGGTGATCGGCTCTGCTCCGGACGCTACCCGGCACCCTCGCCGCCACGGCCCGCCCGCGCCCATCCCGCTGAGGCTTTGGCAGATCGCCGTCAGCCCGGAACGGCCCCGCCCCGCTCCCTGTACCACTGCGCCGCCCGGCCGAGCCGGGCCAGCGGGCCGGGTCCCGGTGCGATGCCCGCGAGCCGCCATGCCGTGTCGGCCCGGTACCAGTGGTCCCCGGCCAGCAGCGTGAACTGCCGCTCGCTCACCCATCCCGGGGTCTCGGCCAGCGCGTCGAGGCACGCCTGCCACGGCCGGTCCCCGGCGGGACGCGCCGGCAGCACCCGGTGGTGTGCGAGGGCGTCCATCAGGTCCGCGTTGCGCACCGGTCGCGGATGGTGGGCGTGCAGGACTCCCGAGGCCCCGGCCGCGTCCCCGTCCCCGTCCCCCACCCCGAACTCCACGATGAGCCGCGCCAGATCGTCGACGTCGACGAACGAGGCCAGCCCTTCTCCGCCGCCCCACCCGGCCGGTACCCGCCGGAACGCGTCGACGAGGGCGGGTACGACCCACCGGTCGCCCGTCCCCAGCACCAGCCCCGCGCGCAGGACCAGTCCCCCGGCCTCCAGCACCGGCTCCTCGCCCGCCAGGCGGCTGCGGCTGGCCGGCGACACCGGCGCGGGCGTCAGCTCGCCGACGTCCTGACCGCGGTGCGGGCCCGGCCCGTAGACCGCGCAGGTCGACAGCTGGACGATCCGCCGCACTCCCGCCCGCCGAGCCTCGGCCACCAGGGCCCGGGTCCCGGCCGTGTTGACCGCGGCGCAGCGTTCGGCGTCCGGTCCGATGAAGGAGGCCAGCGACAGCAGGACGTCCGCGCCGTCGCACACCCCGCGCAGGGACGCGGGGGTGGCCAGGTCGGCGTCCGCCCACCGCGCTCCGTGCCCGGTGGCGGGGGGAGGCGTACGGGACACCGCGCGCACCGCGGTCTCCGGCGCCCGTTCGGCAAGCCGGCGCAGCACCGCCGACCCCACGAAGCCCGTCGCACCGGTGATGACGACGTGGGGCGCGTTCACACCAGTTTCCCGGGCTCCGCCGCCTCCGAGGACGGGGCGGGCTCGGCGGGCTCGGCGGGCTCCGCGGGCTGCAGGGTCATCCGCAGGCTCGCGCGCGTGTCCTCGGTGGCGACGGCGGGCAGCAGGTAGCGCCACAGGGAGGCGATCCGCTGCGGCAGGTCGGCCCGGCCGGTGGACGCCTGGGAGAAGAGCTGCGCGCCGGTGAAGGAGCTGACCAGGACCCACGCCAGTTCGTGGTCGTCGACATCGGACTTGAGCTCCCCCTTGGCCCGTGCGAAGCGCAGCTGCTGGCGGAACTCGAGCACCCAGGCCTGGTAGGCGACGTCATCGCGCAGGCCGAACTCCCCCTGCTCCACGGCCAGTCGTACGCCGGCCCGGAGCACCGGGTTGTGCTGGAGCTGCTCGGCCAGGTAGAGGGTGATGTCCACCAGGTGCTGCAGCCCGTCCTCCCCCTCGGGGAACTCCAGGCCGTCGCCCTGCCCGACCATGACGGCGTAGGCGAGCTCCTCCTTCGAGCCGAAGTGGAAGTACATCCCGCCCTGGGTGACATCGGCCCGTTTCATGATCTTGCTGATGCTGGCTCCGCTGAAGCCGAACTCGTCGAAGACCTCCGCCGCCGCGCGCAGGATGGCCGCTCTGGTCTGAACTGCCCTTAGTTGAGGCGCGCGTTGTCGCTTGCGGTCCGACATCGGGGTACCTGACTTCCTCGACAAAAAAAACGAACATCCTTTATTTTAGGACTCATCGCCGTACAGCACCAGCTCATGTCCGACGTTTCAAGGGGGGCTCAACCATGACTGTGTCAGCTGACCACTCCGTCTCACCCGTCTCCGTACTCAGCAGCGCGTTACCGCGCGAGTACGTGCACAAGAGCGCACATTCCGAGGTCCTGCTCACGGGGTGGCGCGCCGTCGCGCCCGACGAATACGTCGTCACCGCCCAGTGGCCCCGCGCCCACAGCTTCTACTCGCCGGACGCGAGCGGCCACCACGACCCCCTCCTCCTGGCCGAATCCGTCCGGCAGGCGATCCCGCTCCTGAGCCACGTCGCGTACGACGCCCCCTTCGGACACCGGCAGATCTGGGACACGTTCAGCTACTCGATGAACGCCGCTGCCCTGGTGGTCGGTTCGGCGCCCGCCGACATCACCCTGCACATCGCCTGCTCGGACATCACCCGCCGGGGCCGAAGACTGGCCGGCCTCACGATGCACGTCACCGCCACCCGTGAAGGGGAGCTGCTGGGCACCGCGGAGGCACGTTTCACCAACCAGTCACAGGCCGTCTACCAGCGTCTGCGCGGCCACAACGCGGACCTCGCCCAGGTGGCCGCCCGCATGATCCCGCTGCCGCCGCCGCTGACGCCCCGCCGGGTGGGCCGCGACCGCTTCCACGACGTGGTCCTCTCCCCGACGAGCGCCACGCACCGCACCCAGCTCCGTACCGATGTCAACCACCCGATCCTCTTCGACCACCCCGTCGACCACGCCCCCGGCATGCTGCTCCTGGAGGCCGTCCGGCAGGCCGCGCACGGCTGCGCCTTCCCGCGGCGGGGGGTCCTGACCGACCTGGAGATACGGTTCTTCCGCTACGCGGAGCTCGATTCGCCGTGCTGGATCGAGACGACCCCCGCCCCCGGCGGGATGACCGCGTCGGGCCGCCTGCCCGTGCGCGTCCGCGCGCGCCAGAACGGCGCGGACGTCTTCACCGCCACCGCGACGATCAGCGCGGCGCCCGCCACGCTGTCGCTCTGCTCCACTCTCTGACGCGGCGTCCGGTGTTCCGGCCGGGGGGGGGGGCCCCCCCCCCCCCCCCCCCCCGGCGGCGCGCCCCCCCCCCCCCCCCAATCTGACCACCAAATAGAAACCAAAACCAAGTACAAAT
>NZ_JBHXNP010000210.1:0-3053 GCF_042719495.1 Streptomyces sp. NPDC058525 | reverse complement strand
CCTTGGAGGCGCGCAGGGTGGAGCGGCGGTGGACGATGGTGACCGAGCGGGCGAAGCGGGTGAGGAAGGTGGCCTCTTCCATGGCGGTGTCGCCGCCGCCGACCACGACGATGTCGCGGTCGCGGAAGAAGAACCCGTCGCAGGTCGCGCACCAGGACACCCCGCGCCCGGAGAGCTCGTCTTCCTTGGGCAGGCCGAGTTTGCGGTAGCCGGAGCCGGTCGCGATGATCACGGACTTCGCGCGGTGGACGGTCCCCTCGGAGTCGGTGACCTCCTTGATGGCGCCGGTGAGGTTCACGGAGACGATGTCGTCGTCGATCATCTCGGCGCCGAACTTCTCGGCCTGGGCCCGCATGTTGACCATGAGGTCGGGCCCGTCGATCCCGTCGGGGAAGCCGGGGAAGTTCTCCACCTCGGTGGTGGTGGTGAGGGAGCCGCCGACGAAGATGGAGCTGCCGAAGAGCAAGGGTTTCAGCTGTGCGCGGGCGGTGTAGAGGGCGGCGGTGTATCCGGCGGGGCCGGAGCCTATGACGATGACGTCGCGGACGTCGTCGGTCGGGGTCGTCTCGGTCACGTCAGGTGCCTCAGGCCTTCGACTTGGCGTCGATCTCAGCGATCAGGCCCTCGATGAGGCTCTTGATCTCGTCGCGGATGGGGCGGACGGCCTCGACGCCTTGGCCGGCCGGGTCCTCGAGCTGCCAGTCGAGGTAGGTCTTGCCGGGGAAGTACGGGCAGGCGTCGCCGCAGCCCATCGTGATGATGTAGTCCGAGGCCTGGGCGGCCTCGGGGGTGAGGACCTTCGGCTTCTGGTCGGAGATGTCGATGCCCAGCTCGGCCATGGCAGCGACGGCGGAGGGGTTGATCTTGTCTCCGGGGACCGAGCCGGCGGAGCGGACCTCGACGCGGTCACCGGCGAGGTGGCGCAGGAACCCGGCCGCCATCTGGGAGCGGCCCGCGTTGTGGATGCAGACAAACAGGACGGAGGCGGCAGGAGCGGTGGACATCTGTTCTTCCTTGGGGTGAGGCGACTGCGGTGGGGATGCGTGGGGGTCAGGGGGCGAGCTGGGTGAGGAGCTCGGTGATGTGGGCGTTGATGGCGTCGCGGATGTCGCGGACGACGGCGATCGGCGCCCCGTCGGGGTCGGCGACGGGCCAGTCGAGGTAGCGGCGGCCGGGGACGACGGGGCAGGCGTCGCCGCATCCCATTGTGATCACGATGTCGGCGGCTTGGACGACCTCTTCGGTCAGCGGCTTGGGGTAGGCGTCGGCCGGGTCCACGCCTGCCTCGGTCAGCGCCTGGGTGATGTGCGGCGCGACCTCGTCTGCGGGGTGGGTGCCTGCGGAGGAGACGGTGACGGCATCGCCTGCCCGGTGGGCGAGAAGGGCGGCGGCCATCTGGGAGCGGCCTGCGTTGCGGCTGCACACGAACAGTACCCGTGTCGGCCCGCTCGTCAGCCCCTGGGTGTGGGCGAGGGCGTCGAGGCGTTCGGCGGTCAGCCGTTCCGCCAGCACGACCAGGTGGGTGCGGATCCGTGCCTGCTCGGCGAGACGCGTGTAGGAGTCGGCGAGCAGGCCCAGCACGGTTTCCGGCGCGAAGTGGCCGGCGTAGCGGGTGGCGAGACGGGCTGCCCCGGCGGCCAGGCGTTCGTCCGGCAGGAGGGGCGAGGAAGGCGAGGGCATGGCGATCCCGTCCAAAGGAGCCAATAGGATCAGCTCGGGCTGGTGTCAGCCCCAACTGATGTGACAGTATCAGTCCATGATGACGTCAGTCGACACTGATCTGATCCGGGTTCTGGCCGACCCGCTCAGGCTCCAGATCGTGACCCTGCTCGCTCGCGAGACGCTCTGCACCACCCACCTGGTGGAGGAGACGGGCGCCAAGCAGACGAAC
Organism: Streptomyces sp. NPDC058525; assembly: GCF_042719495.1. Taxonomy (NCBI): domain Bacteria; kingdom Bacillati; phylum Actinomycetota; class Actinomycetes; order Kitasatosporales; family Streptomycetaceae; genus Streptomyces; species Streptomyces sp. NPDC058525. The sequence goes on along the minus strand of NZ_JBHXNP010000210.1, from coordinate 1,162 downwards.
CTCTCCAACCACCTGAAGGTGCTGCGCGAGGCCGGGGTCGTGGATACGGAGCCATGCGGGAGGTACATCTACTACCGCCTGCGCCCGGAAGTCATCGAAGCCCTCGCCGGTCAGTTCGCCGACCTCGCCCAGACCGCGCGAGCCACCGCAGAAGCGAACCTCAAGCGGTCCTGCCCATAGCCTTCCGCGCTTTGCCTCACCTGCCCGAGGAGAACCTGCCTTGACCGCCACCGAGCCCGCCGCGAGCGACGCCATAGCCCCCGCCGACACGGCGCCGCAGCCCGCGCCCGGCGCGACTCCGCCCCGTACCCCGCTGATCGCCCGCGCGGCCGCCGAGCTGGTAGGCACAGCCGCCTTGGTCGCGATCGTGGTCGGCTCCGGCATCCAGGCCACGAAGCTCACCGACGACGTCGCGCTGCAGCTGCTGGCCAACTCCACCGCCACCGTCTTCGGCCTCGGCGTCCTGATCGCCCTCCTCGGGCCGGTCTCCGGCGCCCACTTCAACCCTGCCGTCACCCTGGCCGAGTGGTGGACCGCCCGCCGCGGCGGCGCCGGCGTCACCGCCCGCGAGCTCGCCGTCTACGTGCCCTCGCAGATCGCCGGCGCGATCGCGGGCGCGATCCTGGCGGACGCGATGTTCGGGGAGCCGCTGGTGAAGTGGTCGCAGCACGACCGCTCGGCCGGCAACCTCCTCCTCGGCGAGGTCGTCGCGACCGCCGGCCTGATCCTGCTGATCTTCGGCCTGGCGCGCACGGACAGGCTCCGCTTCGCGCCGGTCGCGGTCGCCTCGTACATCGGCGCCGCGTACTGGTTCACCTCCTCCACCTCCTTCGCCAACCCGGCGGTCACCATCGGCCGCGCCTTCACCGACACCTTCGCGGGCATCGCCCCGGCCTCGGTGCCCGGCTTCATCGCCATGCAGCTGATCGGTGCCGCAGTGGGTCTGGCCTTGGTGGCGGTCATCTTCATGCGCGGCAAGACCGGCTCCGGGACGACCGCCGCATGACGCAGCGCACCGACGTGGTGGTGATCGGCGGCGGCCAGTCCGGGCTCGCCGCCGGCTACCACCTGCGCCGTCTGGGCGTCGAGCACGTCAAAACCAACAGCCACACCGGGCCCCGGCGGACCCGCCAACCCCACACTCAGCGAGTTCAAAAAAAAC
>NZ_JBHXNP010000209.1:0-3151 GCF_042719495.1 Streptomyces sp. NPDC058525 | reverse complement strand
CCTTGTGCGAGTTGGTGTGGTGGTTTCGTTTTTTTTATTCCGGGACCGCCGCGGGGGGCCGCGCCGGCCCGCGGGCCCCGGCCTGGGCCGCCGGGGGCGCCCCCCCCCCCGCGCCGCACGGCGCCCGCCTTTCACGGCCCGACGCCGCCTGCCGCGCCCCCACCCCTGACCTCCCTTCCTGACGACCAATCAATTCTCTTAAGTCGCACGGCTATCCGGAACGGACGCCGTGCCGGAAAGAGAGGCTGCCCGGACCCTTGCCGTGTCGCCCCGGTTCGCGAATGATGCTCCGGGCGTGTCGGTCGACGGTGGTCGCGATTCGCCCGCCACCCTCGAACCCGACCGGCCAGGAGGCCCGTTGTGCGGACGAACCGTCACATCCGGAGATCAGCCATGGTCGTCGGCGCCGCCCTGGCGCTGGTCGTCGCCCTGCCCCACACGGCCTTCGCGGCGCCGCCCCCGGCCCTGCCCGCCCAGGCCGAAGCGATCGAGCGGACCTTCCAGCCGGCCTACGACTACGACACCGACGGCTGCTACCCGACCCCCGCCATCGGCCCGACCGGAGTCCTGAACGGCGGCCTCAAGCCCACCGGCGCCCTCAACGGCAGCTGCCGTGACGCCTCGGACCTCGCCAACACCAACGGCTACTCCCGCTGGACCTGCAACAACGGCTGGTGCGCCGTGGTGTACGCGCTGTACTTCGAGAAGGACCAGGCCATCCCCGGCATCGAGCTCGGCGGCCACCGCCACGACTGGGAGCACGTGGTGGTCTGGATCCAGGGCAACGAGGCCAAATACGTCGCGACGTCCGCCCACGGCGACTTCGACATCCACGCGCGCGACCAGATCCGCTGGGACGGCACGCACCCCAAGATCGTCTACCACAAGGACGGCGTCGGCACCCACTGCTTCCGCGCCGCCAACACCAACGACGAACCGCCCGAGAACCACCGCCGCGCCTGGCAGTTCCCCGCACTCGTCGGCTGGTCGGGCTACCCCGCGACCCTGCGGGACAAGCTCAGCCAGGCCGATTTCGGCAGCGCGCACTTCGGCCTGAAGGACGGCTCCTTCGCATCCCACCTGGCCGAGGCCAAACCGGCGGGCATCCCCTTCGACCCCTACCAGACGTGACGCTGCTGCACGTAGGGGCCGGTCCGTTCCGCTCCGCCGCGCCCGCGCTCGCCTACGGATCCGGGCGCGTTCAGCGCGTACGACGTCCGCCGGTCTCCCCGTAGGCCGGCTGCGGTCCCCGGTACGCGGGAGGGAGCAGCTCGACGGGGCCGCGCAGCCGCAGTTCCCCGGGCAGGTCCAGGCGGCCCTCCCGCGTCGCGACGAGGGTCCGCCGGACGCTCAGCTGCGCCTCGACCGCGCACTCCCCGGTCCGGACGGCGATCAGGCGGGCGTCGCGGACCGCGGCGACCAGTCCGGTGATCCGGAAGACGACGGTGAGCCCCACGTCGACGGTGGCGGCCGGGGCCCCGTCCACCAGGACGTCCACCGCGGGCTCGTGGGTGGACGTGATGCTGTGCGTGGCCAGGGCGACCACCTCCTCGCTGCCCGGGTACCGGCGGGTCCGGCGGGCGGCGTCCCGGAGGGCGCTGTGCTTGGCCCAGCCGCCGGCGACCAGCGACACGAGGTCGATGTCGAGGAACCCGCCGATGACGGACGCCAGTCGCGCCTCGACGGCCCGGTCCGCCGCGTCCGTCAGGCCGCGCGGGCCGGGGAGGAGGCCCGTACCCGTGTGCTGGTCGTGCAGGGCCTCGGCCAGCCCGGCGGCGGCCCGGACCTCGTCGGGGCCCAGCAGGAAGGACCGGACGGTCGGGGGCGCGGCGATGGGGGCGGTGGTCATCTGTCTTCCTCCTGCACGGTCTGCTCTCCGGGGTCCGCACGCGGCTCCAGCCGTACCGAGTGCCCCGGCGGCCCGCTGACGCCGGTGCTCCCGGGGGAGGGGCGCAGCCGGGTGCCGACGTGCTCGTGCACCCAGCGCGGCCCCCGCTGACGGTGCGCCAGGTACGCCGCACCGGCGGCGGCCAGCAGGCCCGCGCCGAGGAGGCTCGAGCCGACCACCCAGCCGACGGAGGCCGGACCGCTCCCGGAATTCGCGTTCGGGTCCGGCGGGACGGGGGTCGGCGGGTCGGGCGTCGGAGGGGCAGGGGTCGGCGGGTCCGGCGTGGGCACCGGATCGGTGTCCGTGGCGGACGGTTCGGGGGACGGCTCCACGGACGGATCCGGGGCCGTCACGGTGAACGAGGCCTCGGCGGCGCGGCCCGGGTCCCCGGCGCACCGGACCAGCAGCGCGTGGTCGCCCGCGGTCTCGGTGTCCGAGATCTGGAGCGTGGCCTCGAACGTGCCCTCCTCCGAGACCTCGGAAGAGCCCAGCAGGCCTCCGTCCCAGAGCAGTTCGACACTCGGACAGTCGAATCCGGCACCGGTGAGGACGGGTTGCGCGATACCGGCCCGACCCTGGTCCGGAGTGACGGTCACCACCGGCTCTCCCACCGGGGGCGGCAACTCCCCGTCCACCACCGTGAAGGCGGCCGTGGCGACGTACGCGTCGTTCCGGTCGCAGACCGCCCGTACGAGGTGCTCCCCGGCGGAGGCGTCGGCCGGGACGGCGAACTCCGCGGTGAACCCCTCCTCGCCCTGGGCCATTTGGGCGGATCCGACCGGGACCTCGTCGTCCCAGTACAGCGAGACCGTACCGGGACGCTTCCCGAAACAGCCCGCGAATCCGGAGCCGTCGACCAGGACGGGCGTCCCCGCCTCACCCTCGGCCGGGCTCAGCACCAAGGAGGGCGCGGGCGCCGCGACCGCGACGACGGGTGCCGGTGCCGGTGCCCCAGCCCGGGCGGGCGGTGCGGCGACGGGGGAGCCCCACGCGACCGCCGCGCTCAGAAACACCGCGGTCAGCGATCGGACGGACCATCGGACAACGGCAGACATGACCCTCCGTGAGCCGTCTCCCATTCTCCTCCGCCCACCCGGCCCCCGCCCGTCGCCGGACCCGGCCCCCGCCCGTCGCCGGACCCGGCCCCCGCCCGTCGCCGGACCCGGCCCCCGCCCGTCGTCGGACCCGGCCCCCGCCCGTCGTCGGACTCGGGCCCGGGCCCGGGCCCGGACCCGGACCCGGACCCGGACCCGGACCCGGGCC
>NZ_JBHXNP010000208.1:0-3214 GCF_042719495.1 Streptomyces sp. NPDC058525 | reverse complement strand
GTGTTTCTGTGACTTGACCCGGTCGCCGCTCCTCTTACGCCGGCGGGGGTGGATTGGGCTGGCGGGGCTGGAATGGCCTGGCGGGGCTGGATTGGGCTGGCGGGGCTGGAATGGCCTGGCGGGGCTGGATTGGGCCCGTGGGGCTGGAGGTGCGGGATGGGCGCGGCTGGGGTCAAAGATCGGGGCTCCGCCCCGGACCCCGCGCCTCAAGCGCCGGCGGGGCTGGATTGGGCTGGCGGGGCTGGATTGGGTCGGCGGGGCTGGTGGGGCCAGTGGACGGCAGGGGCCGGGGCGTGGGAGGAAGGGGCCCCTGCCGTCCTGGGTCGCGGGTCAGCCGTGGCTGACCCGGAGTTCCTTGATGCCGTTGAGCCAGGCCGCGCGCAGGCGGCGCGGGTCCTCGCCGGTCAGGCGGAGGTCGGGCAGGGCGTCGGCCAGGGCGTTGAAGATCAGGTCGATCTCCATGACGGCCAGGGACTTGCCGAGGCAGAAGTGCGGGCCGCCGCCGCCGAAGCCCAGGTGGGGGTTGGGGTCGCGGGTGATGTCGAAGACGTCGGGGTCGGTGAAGACCTCCGGGTCGTGGTTGGCGGAGGAGTAGAACATCCCCACCCGGTCGCCCGCCTTGATCTTCTGGCCGCCCAGTTCGGTGTCCTGGGTGGCCGTGCGCTGGAAGGACACCACCGGGGTGGCCCAGCGCACGATCTCCTCCGCCGCCGTCGAGGGCCGGGTCGCCTTGTAGAGCTCCCACTGCTCGGGGTGGGTGAGGAAGGCGTGCATGCCGTGGCTGATCGCGTTGCGGGTGGTCTCGTTGCCCGCGACCGCCAGCAGCAGGACGAACATGCCGAACTCGTCCGATCCGAGGTTGCCCTGGCCCTCCGCCGCCACCAGCTGCGTCACGATGTCCTTGGCCGGACACTCCTTGCGCTCGGCGGACAGGTTCATCGCGTAGCCGATGAGTTCCATCGCCGCCTCGGCGCCGACCTCCTCGGTGATGGCGTACTCCGGGTCGTCGTAGGCGATCATCTTGTTCGACCAGTCGAAGATCTTGGCCCGGTCCTTCTGCGGTACGCCGATCAGCTCCGCGATGGCCTGGAGCGGGAGTTCGCAGGCCACCTGCGTGACGAAGTCGAAGCTGCCGTCGCCGGCCCCGGCCACCGCCTCCTCGACGATCTTCCGGGCCCGGTCGCGCAGGGCGTCCTCCAGTCCGCGGATCGCCCGCGGGGTGAATCCGCGCTGCACGATCTGGCGTACGCGCGTGTGCTCCGGCGGATCCATGTTCAGCATGATCAGACGCTGGGCATCTATCTGGTCGCGCTGGATGTGCTCGTTGAAGCGGATGATCGCCGTATTGGTGGTGGAGGAGAACAGTTCGGGGTGCGTGGAGACGTACTTGACGTCCGCGTGCCGGGTCACGACCCAGTAGCCCTCGTCGTCGAAGCCCGTGATGCCCCGCCGCTGCGGGCACCACCACACGGGGGCGGTCTGCCGCAGCTGCGCGAACTCCGGGAGCGGGACGCGGCTTTGGAGCAGGTCGGGGTCGGTGGCGTCGAAGCCTTCGGGCAGCGCGGGGCAGGACATCGGGCGACTCCAAAGTCTGACGGCCCATCAGAAGTTGGCTTGAAGGTAGTAACGAGTTCTAGAAGTGACAAGGGTCGGCGCGCCAACTGTTGCGTGTGGAATCCGTGCAGGCCGCGTGCAAGACCCTTGCGTGCCGGGGCTTGAGGTCATAAGACTGCGGGGAGAACTAGAACGCGTACTAGTTCAGGGCGGGGCGCCGGGACGGCCCGCCGCGCTGTCGCAGTGCAGGAGAGGACGAGCTCATGGCCGCGGAACCCGTCATCGTCGAAGCCGTACGCACCCCCATCGGCAAGCGCGGGGGCGCGCTCGCCAACCTCCATCCCGCCTACCTGCTCGGCGAAACCTACCGGGAGCTCCTCGCCCGTACCGGAATCCAGCCCGACTGCGTCGAGCAGATCGTCGGCGGCACCGTCACCCACGCCGGCGAGCAGTCGATGAACCCCGCCCGCAACGCCTGGCTCGCCATGGGCCTCCCGTACGAGACCGCCGCGACCACGGTGGACTGTCAGTGCGGCAGCTCCCAGCAGGCCAACCACATGGTCGCCAACATGATCTCCGGCGGGGTCATGGACATCGGCATCGCCTGCGGGGTCGAGGCGATGAGCCGCGTGCCGCTGGGATCGGGGTCGAAGCACGGGCCCGGCAAGCCGTTCCCGGACGAGTGGAACGTGGACCTGCCCAACCAGTTCGAGGCGGCCGAGCGTATCGCCCGCCACCGGGGCCTGACCCGCGAGGACGTCGACAAGCTGGGGCTGCTCTCGCAGGAGCGGGCCGCTGCCGCCTGGGCCGAGGAGCGCTTCAAGCGCGAGACCTTCGCCGTGCAGGTGCCGACGACCGAGGAGGAGCAGGCCGCCGGGCAGGGCATGTGGCGCCTGGTCGACCGGGACGAGGGTCTGCGCGACACGTCCATGGAGGCGCTGGCCCGGCTCAAGCCGGTCATGCCGACCGCCGTGCACACCGCCGGAAACTCCTCGCAGATCTCCGACGGGGCCGCCGCCGTGATGTGGGCCTCGCGCAAGATGGCCCGCGCCCTCAAGCTGCGGCCGCGCGCGCGGATCGTCGCCCAGACGCTGGTCGGCGCCGACCCGCACTACCACCTGGACGGGCCGATCGACGCGACGCGGGCCGTGCTCGGCAAGGCCGGCATGTCCCTCAAGGACATCGACCTCGTCGAGATCAACGAGGCCTTCGCCTCCGTCGTCCTCAGCTGGGCCCAGGTCTTCGAGCAGGACCTCGAGAAGGTCAACGTCAACGGCGGCGGCATCGCGCTCGGCCACCCCGTCGGCGCCACCGGCGCCCGGCTGATCACCACCGCGCTGCACGAGCTGGAGCGCCGCGACAAGGAATTCGCGCTGATCACCATGTGCGCGGGCGGCGCGCTGGCGACCGGCACGATCATCCAGCGCCTGTAGCCGCCGGACACCGCACGGCGCTGCACACAGACCCCGTGGGATGGGATGCGGAAGGCCCCGGTGGCCGGACCTGGGGAGGCCGGCCACCGGGGCCTTCGTATGCGCGTGCTACTGCTGCTGGGCCTGCTGCCCGCTGCCTGCTGGTGGCTTAGTACCAGTGGTTGGCGGACCAGAAGTTCCAGGCGCCGACGGGGCTGCCGTAGCGCTCGTTCATGTACTTGAGGCCC
>NZ_JBHXNP010000207.1:0-3267 GCF_042719495.1 Streptomyces sp. NPDC058525 | reverse complement strand
GCCTACGTCGAACAAGACCTCCACGAAATCTACGAAGGCGAAGTCCGCTACGCCCGCGACGCCTTCGAAGGCCTGCGCCTCATGGACGCCCTGATGGGCGTCAAGCGCGGAGTTCCCGGAGTCGAGCTGCCGCCCCTGAAGCAGCGCCGCGTACCCAAGCGCACGGCAACATCAGCGGCTGGCGCCGCGGGCCCCTTCCTGGTCGCGGAACCGGAGGAGGGCGGCCGGTCCGACGTGGCCGTCGACGCTCCGGTGCCCGCCCCGCCGTTCTGGGGCACCCGCGTGGTCAAGGGCATCGCGCTCAAGGAGTACGCCTCCTGGCTCGACGAGACCGCGCTGTTCAAGGGCCAGTGGGGCCTGAAGGACACCGAGACCATCGAGACGGACGGCCGGCCCCGGCTGCGCGGCTGGCTCGACCGGCTGCACACCGACGGGCTGCTCGAAGCGGCCGTCGTACACGGCTACTTCCCCTGCGTGTCCAAGGGCGACGACCTGATCATCCTCGACGAGTTCGGCGGGGAGCGGACCCGCTTCACCTTCCCGCGCCAGCGCCGCGGCCGCCGCCTGTGCCTCGCCGACTACTTCCGCCCCGAGGAGTCGGGCGAGACCGACGTCGTCGGCCTCCAGGTCGTCACCGTCGGCAGCCGCATCGGGGAGGAGACGGCCCGGCTCTTCGCCGCCGACGCCTACCGCGAGTACATGGAGCTGCACGGGCTCTCCGTCCAGCTGGCCGAGGCCCTCGCCGAGTACTGGCACGCCCGCGTCCGCACCGAACTGGGCATCTCCGAGTCCGACCCGGCCTCCATGGCCGGCATGTTCCGCACCGAGTACCAGGGCTGCCGCTACTCACTGGGCTACCCCGCCTGCCCCGACCTCGAGGACCGGGCGAAGATCGCCGACCTGCTGCGGCCGGAACGGATCGGCGTCCACCTGTCGGAGGAGTTCCAGCTGCACCCGGAGCAGTCCACCGACGCGATCGTCATCCACCACCCCGAAGCCACGTACTTCAACGCACGCTGACACCGGAAGGAACGATCCCTTGGCTGCCGTCGTCGCAGAACGCCCCACCCTGGTCCGGCTCCGCCCCGCGGCACGGCCCGGTGTGCGCGAGATCCTGGCCAGCGGCCGGCGCTCGTACTCCTTCGAGTTCTTCCCGCCCAAGACGGAGGCGGGCGAGCGCACCCTGTGGAACGCGATCCGCCGCATCGAGGCCTTCGCGCCCTCCTTCGTCTCCGTCACCTACGGCGCGGGCGGCTCCTCCCGCGACCGCACCGTCGAGGTCACCAAGCGGATCGCCGCCGAGACCACCCTGCGCCCCGTCGCGCACCTGACGGCGGTCGGCCACTCCCGGGCCGAGCTGCGCCACATCATCGGCCAGTACGCCGACGCGGGCATCCGCGACGTGCTCGCGCTGCGCGGCGACCCGCCGGGCGACCCGAAGGGCACGTGGACCCCGCATCCGCAGGGCTTCACGCACGCCCACGAGCTGGTCAGCATGATCCGGCAGCTGGGCGACTTCAGCGTGGGCGTGGCCGCGTTCCCCGAACGGCACCCGCGCTCCCCGGGCTGGACCGAGGACGTCCGGCACTTCGCCGACAAGTGCAAGGCGGGCGCCGACTACGCCATCACGCAGATGTTCTTCCACGTCGAGGACTACCTGCGGCTGCGCGACCGGCTGGACTCGGTGGGCTGCCTGACCCCGGTGATCCCCGAGATCATGCCCGCCACCGACGCGCGCCAGATCCTCCGCTTCGCCGAACTCAGCGACGCCCGCTTCCCCGACGCCCTCGCCCGCCGCCTGGAGGCCGTGCAGGACAGCCCGGCCGACGGGCACAAGGTGGGCGTCGAGTACGCGACCGCGATGGCCCAGCGCCTGCTGGCCGAAGGCGCACCGGGCCTCCACTACATCACCCTCAACCGTTCCACCGCGACGCTCGAGATCCATCAGAACCTGGGCGTCACCTCCTAGCCCCGCCATCCATCACCGGAGTAAGTCACCATGACCAGCCAGACCCCTGCCGATTTCACGGACTACAAGGTCGCCGACATCGCCCTCGCGGAGTTCGGCCGCAAGGAGATCACCCTCGCCGAGCACGAGATGCCGGGCCTGATGTCGATCCGCGCCGAGTACGCCGAGGCCCAGCCGCTGGCCGGCGCCCGCATCACCGGCTCCCTGCACATGACCGTGCAGACCGCCGTCCTGATCGAGACCCTGGTCGCGCTCGGCGCGGAGGTCCGCTGGGTCTCCTGCAACATCTACTCCACCCAGGACCACGCGGCCGCCGCGATCGCCGCCGCCGGCATCCCCGTCTTCGCCTGGAAGGGCGAGACGCTGGAGGAGTACTGGTGGTGCACCGAGCAGGCGCTGACCTGGCCCGGCGCCGACGGCCCGAACATGATCCTCGACGACGGCGGCGACGCCACCCTCCTCGTCCACAAGGGCGTCGAGTACCAGAAGGCCGGCGCGGTCCCCGCCCCGTCCACCGCCGACAACGAGGAGATGGCCCTCGTCCTGGGCCTGCTGGCCCGCACCTCGATCGACTGGGTGAAGCTCGCAGACGGCATCCGCGGTGTCACCGAGGAGACCACCACCGGTGTCCACCGCCTGTACGAGATGCACCAGGCGGGCGAGCTCCTCTTCCCGGCGATCAACGTGAACGACGCCGTGACGAAGTCGAAGTTCGACAACAAGTACGGCTGCCGCCACTCCCTGGTCGACGGCATCAACCGGGCGACCGACGTGCTGATCGGCGGCAAGGTCGCCGTGGTCTGCGGCTACGGCGACGTCGGCAAGGGCTCCGCGGAGTCGCTGCGCGGCCAGGGCGCCCGGGTCATCGTCACCGAGATCGACCCGATCTGCGCGCTGCAGGCGGCGATGGACGGCTACCAGGTCGCCACGCTGGACGATGTGGTGGAGACGGCCGACATCTTCATCACGACGACCGGCAACAAGGACATCATCATGGCCTCGGACATGGCCAAGATGAAGCACCAGGCGATCGTGGGCAACATCGGCCACTTCGACAACGAGATCGACATGGCCGGTCTCGCGAAGATCGAGGGCATCGTCAAGGACGAGGTCAAGCCGCAGGTCCACACGTGGAAGTTCTCCAACGGCAAGGTCCTGATCGTGCTGTCGGAGGGCCGTCTGCTGAACCTGGGCAACGCGACCGGCCACCCGTCGTTCGTGATGTCGAACTCCTTCGCGGACCAGACGCTGGCCCAGATCGAGCTGTTCACCAAGCCCTCGGAGTACCCGACCGACGT
>NZ_JBHXNP010000206.1:0-3276 GCF_042719495.1 Streptomyces sp. NPDC058525 | reverse complement strand
TCACCCTCTCGGGCTTTCCTCCGGGCTTTCGTTCTGTTCTTGCGTTTCCGACTCTATCAGACTCTTTCGGGCCCGACTTCCTCGGTGCTTTCCAGAGTCCTGCGCTTTCGCGCTTTCCCTTTCCGGCGATTCCGACTCTATCAGAAGCTTTCCACCGGATTTACCGGCTTCGGATTCCTGAATGAGGAGTCGATTGAGCCCCGCTGGAATTGCATTCCTTGCAGGGGCGAGAAAGATTGTAAACCGTCACTGCCGAACTTGTCCAGTCCGAGGCAACCGTTCGAATCTACCTCCCCGTCGGCTCTGTGTCAACAGGGCTTCCGGGACCTGAGGAGACTAGCAGCTCAGCGGGCCCCTCCGCACATCAGGCCGCGGTGGGGAGCGTCGCCGTGCGGTCGGCGGCTTCCACGTCGCCCGCCTCGCCGGCCCGCGCGGCCCTGCCGCCCAGGACGTAGACGTAGACCAGGAAGGCGGCCTCGGCCACGACGCCGATGGTGATGCGGGCCCAGGTGGGCAGGCCGGACGGGGTGACGAAGCCTTCGATCAGGCCCGAGACGAACAGGACCGCCGCGAGGCCGATGGCCATGCCGAGGGCCGCGCGGCCCTGTTCGGCGAGGGCCGTGCGCCGGGTGCGGGGGCCCGGGTCGATGACCGTCCAGCCGAGCTTCAGGCCGGTGCCCGCGGCGACGAAGACGGCCGTCAGTTCGAGCAGGCCGTGCGGGAGGATCAGGCCGAGGAAGACGTCCAGGCGGCCGGCCGAGGCCATCAGCCCGAGGCCCACGCCCAGGTTGGCCATGTTCAGGAAGAGGATCCAGAGCACCGGCAGGCCGAGGAAGGCGCCGAGGACGAGGCAGATCGCCGCTGCCTGGGCGTTGTTCGTCCAGACCTGGGCGGCGAAGGAGCCCGCCGGGTGGCTGGAGTAGTACGTCTCGTACTGGCCGCCGGGCTTCGTGAGCTCCTTGAGGTGGTCCGGGGCCGCGATGGCGCCCTGCACCTCCGGGTGCGTGGCGATCCACCAGCCGATGAGCACGCCGAGCGCCGTGGAGAGCAGTGCGGTCGGTATCCACCAGCGGCGGCTGCGGTAGACGGCGGCCGGGAAGCCCACCGTGAAGAACAGCACGGCGTCGCGCCAGCCCGCCCGGCGGGTGCCCGTCACGGTGGCGCGGGCGCGGGCGACCAGCTGGGTGAGGCGGCCCGTGAGCATGGGGTCGGGGGCGCTGGACTGCACGAGGGAGAGATGGGTGGAGGTGCGCTGGTAGAGGGCGACGAGTTCGTCGGCCTCGGCGCCGGTCAGCTTGCGGCCGCGGCCCAGGAGCTGCTCCAGGCGGTCCCATTCCGCGCGGTGTGCCGTCACGAAGACGTCGAGATCCATCCGGTTGCCGCTCCCCTGCCCCAGTGCCCCTGCTGCTGGCTATTCCTCGTGTGGTCAGCTTGGCAGACTGGATGCCTCAGGGGCGGGGCAGGTCATGCGAAAGGTGCTGTGGTGAGCGATCTGGTGACGGGGGACGCGGTCGTCCTGGGGTTGAGGCCTGCGAGGCTGCCGAGCCGGGCGCTGGCGATCGTCCTCGACCTGGTCGTGTACGTCGCCGGGTACGTGATCCTGTCCGTCGGCCTGACCTTCGCCACCTCCTCGCTCGACTCGGCGGCGCAGGCGGCCGTGACGGTGGCCTCCTTCGTGCTGCTGCTGGTCGGGGTGCCGATCGCGGTGGAGACGCTCAGCCACGGCCGCTCGCTGGGCAAGCTGGCCTGCGGGCTGCGGGTCGTACGGGACGACGGCGGACCGATCCGGTTCCGTCACGCGCTGGTGCGCGGGGCCCTGGGCGTCGTGGAGCTGCTGATGACCTTCGGGGCCGTGGCGTGCATCGCCTCGCTGGTGTCGGCGCGCGGGCGGCGGCTCGGGGACGTGTTCGCGGGGACCCTGGTGATCCGGGAGCGGGTGCCGGGGGCTCGGGTGATGCCGGTGCCTCCGCCGCCGCCGTGGCTGGCGGGGCGTTTCACCGGGCTGGACCTGTCGGCGGTGCCGGACGGGCTGTGGCTGGCGATACGCCAGTACCTGACGCGGATGAACCAGCTGGACCCGCGGGTCGGCGCGGCGATGGCGGCGCGGCTCGCGGACGATCTGGTCGCGCGGACCGGGGCGCCCGCGCCGGCGGGGGTGCCGGCCGCCGCGTTCCTGATGGCCGTGGTGCACGAGCGGCAGTCGCGGGATGCGGCCCGGGCCTTGCGGCCGGCGGCTCCCGGGCCGGGCGGCGCCGCGGCGGCCGGGTACGGTCCGGTGGCCGGGGTCGCGCCGGGGGTCGGCGCCGCGCCGGGGGCCGGGCAGCTGCCCGCGTACGGTCGCCCGCCCGGCCACGGTCCCGTGGCCGGTGCCGTGCCGGTTCCGCCTGTGGCGCCCGCGCCGGCCGGGGCGGCCGGGCCGGCCGCGCCCGTGGAGGCGCCGCGCGCCGGTGGGTTCGCGCCGCCGGCCTGAGGGGTCACTCCTCGAAGGCCGAGGGCGGGGTCTCCAGGTGTTCGAGTTCGATGCCCGGGGCGGACAGGACCACGTCGCCCGCGATGTGGACCGTGTGGACCTCGCCGGTGTCCAGGGCGCTGACCTGGTATTCGTCCACGAGCAGCGGGCCGCTGTCGGTGGGGTGTTCCTCGCGGCGCAGCAGGGCCCAGGCCTGGTCGACCGTACGGGGGGCCAGTACCGGATCGGTGAGGGCGAGGAGCCGGACGCGGGTGGCGGGGGCGCCGGGGGTCAGGCGCAGCAGGCGGGCCGTCGCGATGAGGAAGGCCGGTGAGGTGCCGGTGAAGCCGGGGGCGTGGACGTTTCCCTCGGTGGCCTCGGCGCCGGTGGGGTCGGTACGGACCCAGGTGACGCCGTCGATGGCGGCCCCGCGCACCTGCCAGCTCGACGCGTTCACCTCGAGGCGAATGGGGCGGCCGAGTTCGTCGATGGCCAGGTCGACGGAGCCCCGGTGCTCGCCGTCGGGGGCGGTCAGCTGGGAGACGTAGCGCCAGCCGGAGGGGCCGGGGGCGCAGTGGAAGTGCTCCTCGCCGAGGGGGGTGTGGTCGTGCGGGTCGTGCAGGGAGTAGCGGCCGCGGGGCATCGTGTCGGTCCTTGGATGGGTACGGGGCAGGCCCCCGGCGTTCGAGCCGGGGGCCTGCGTGACGTGCTGCTGCTACTGCCGTGCGGGGATCAGTAGCGGTAGTGGTCGGGCTTGTACGGGCCCTCGACCTTGACGCCGATGTACTCGGCCTGCTCCGGCCGCAGGGTGGTGAGGCGCACGCCCA
>NZ_JBHXNP010000205.1:0-3446 GCF_042719495.1 Streptomyces sp. NPDC058525 | reverse complement strand
TCGTCGGCTGCTTCTTTTTTTTATAAGAGACCGCGGCAAGGGCCACGCCGTCGTCCACGCCTACCACTGACCCCGACCGCAAGGCACCGCGCCCGGCCGCACCCCACGGTGCGGCCGGGCGCGCTCGCGTCTTCGGGCGTTAGCTGGAGGTACCGGGGGCTTCGATGGCGGCCGCCCCGGATCCGCCGGCCTCACGGGGATATGGAGGCACCGATGATGTCCAGCACCGTCAAGGACATGCTCGCCACCTACCCGGCCGACCTCGGCAACATCGACCAGGCCAAGCTCACCACCTGCATTGAGGCCTGCATCGCCTGCGCACAGGCGTGTACGGCGTGCGCGGACGCCTGCCTGTCCGAGGGCATGGTGGGCGATCTCGCCAAGTGCATCCGCACCGACATGGACTGCGCCGACATCTGTACCGCCACCGCCGCGGTCCTCTCCCGCCACACCGGCTACGACGCCAACATCACCACCGCGATCCTGAAAGCGTGCGCCATGGTCTGCAAGGCGTGCGCCGACGAGTGCGGACAGCACGCAGACATGCACGAACACTGCCGCATCTGCGCCGAAGCCTGCCGTTCCTGCGAGCAGGCATGCAACGAACTCCTCGGCGCCCTCGGCTGACCGAAGACACCCCCACAGCGGATCAGTGCTGGCTCAGAGCGGTTGCGGGACCCCGCGCTGACGACGGCGCCCGTAGCGGGTCACCCCGCGCGGCTTGAACACCGACAGTGCGGCCGCTGTGAGCAGCACCAGCAGGGCGGCGCCCGCGTCCGCGATCAACTGGATGCGCATGGCCTGAAGCTCGCCACCCGCGAGCGCCGCCCGGGCGGCCGCGTCCGCGAGATGACCGACCGGCTGCATATGGACCAGCAACAGAACGGTCGCGACCACAGTGATCAGAAGCTTCGCGATCACCCAGTAGTGCCTCAGCAGCCCCCACACCGTGCCGAACGACTGCACCACCCCTGTCAGCAGCGAGGCGACGCTGAACGGAACGATCACGTACCAGCCCACCACGTCCATGGCCAGATAAGCGCCCCGCACCGTCTGCGGTGCACCGCTGGTCAGACCTGCAACCGCGAGGGCAAGGAACGCCGCGACCGCGCCCAACCAGCCGACCGAGGAGGTGACGTGGAGCGTGAGCGCCAGCTTGCGCAGCCGCGGCGGGAACGGGCTCACGGCGCGTGCCCCACCATGCCGCCACCGGCCAGGTGCACGATCACGAACACCACGATCAGGACGACGGCGACCGCCGCAGACACCTTCACCCAGCGCGGTGCCCCCTCGCCGTCGTCATCATGAAGATCCGGTGAGCCTGCCATGACGCCTCCAACTTTTTCAAGACACACTGTCTTCATGCAAAACTGAGTGTATCCCTCCGTGGACGTCCGTATCCTGGGTGGGTGCCGAAGCTGTGGAACGAGACCATCGATGCGCACCGCCAGGCCGTGCGGGAGGCCATCCTCGATGCGGCCGCCGCATTGATCGAGGACGGCGGTCTGCGGGCGGTGACCATGTCCCAGCTCGCCGAGCGCGCCGGCATCGGGCGGGCCACTCTCTACAAGTACTTCCCCGATGCCGAAGCGGTGCTCGGTGCCTGGCACGAGCGGCAGATCTCCGCCCACCTCCGCCAGCTCGCCGAAGCCGCGCACCGCCCCGGGACCGCCGCCCAGCGTCTGACGGGGGTCGCGACCGCCTACGCCGACCTCGCCCGGCAGCGCCATGGCGGGGAACTGGCCGCCCTTCTTCACCAGAGCGAGCACGTCAGCCACGCCGAACAGCACCTGATCCGGCTGCTGGAAGCCCTCATCGCCGAAGGCGCCAAGACCGCAGACCTGCGCGACGACGTACCGCCCGCCGAACTCGCCGCCTACTGCCTGCACGCCCTGACCGCCGCCTCGACCCTCTCCTCCCGGGCTGCGGTCGACCGGTTGGTCGCCGTCACACTTGGTGCCCTGCGCCCGCTGCCCTGACCAAGGCTCCCGGCAGCAGGCTCATCAACGCCCGCAAGCCGGAGCGTGACGCCGAAGTGCGATCAGCTCATGTTGCGGACGCCGCGCAGACGCGTCCACACCCGGTGCTATCTTCCTTCCCGTCCGGGCGGGGACGCCCCTGCTGGAGTTCCCGCTGCCAAGCCCTCCTACGGTTGTGAGGCGTGATCTCAGGCAAGGTCCGTCGCGACCGTCATGTAGGAGCATTGCTGCGGGCAACGCTCCTCGCGGTGGTGCTTGCCCTCTTCGCGATGCACGTCCTGGCCTCACATCAGCCGGTTCACAGCGGGCACGCCGCTGCGGTCCCGCTCATCGCCGCGGGTGAGAAGACTCAGCACGCGCACTCTGACGTCGCCCCTGCCGATGCCACCACAACACCGCACGGCCCGGACGGCGAGTGCGACCACGGCGGGGTCGGAGAGAGCTGCCTGGCGCTGCTGTACATCGTTGCCGCCCTGTTCACGTTCGCCCTCAGGCGACGGGTTGCCAACCGGATCCCTGGCCGACGCGCAGAACGCACGCGCTCCTGGACCAGCCGTACTGGCGACCCACTGTGCCTCTACCGACTTTCGATCCTGCGCTGCTGAGGGCTGCATCAGCGTGACGCCGCACCACTGGTGTCGGCGCGCTTCTGCCTGCTCTCACCCGCCAAGATCCGAAAGGCATTACCCGAGTGACCACCGTTATCGAGCACGAGCGCCACCAGACTTCCCCCACGAAACATCGCCGCCCCGCCTTCGACAAGAAGTCACTCCCGGCCCGCTACACCGGCCAGATGCTCTACTTCATGGGCGCCGCCCTCATCGCCGGCGCCGTCGTCCACTACCCGATCGACCCCTCGCTGTACGCGATCATCTGCGGTGTCGGCGCCGTCGTGTTCCTCCTCGGCACCATCGTCAAGGGAGTTCGTGCTGGCCGACGAACGTCCGGCGGTGAGCCAGGCAGTCTCGCTCGTCGCGTTCTCCCTCTTGCTGTCCTTCGGTGTCGGCCTGGTCGGCGGCGGCATCCAGCACTTCGAGCAGTTCCCCGAGCGCAGCGCCTGGATGACCCCCATCGGCCTGCTTATGTCGTACGTCGCGTTCGTCGCCAAGGACTCCAAGGGCCGCTGGCGGCACCTCCTCAGCCCGTTCGCGGCGGTCGTCGTGGCTATTGCGGCCCTCGCCTGGCTAGGCATGACCGCTCTGGCTGGCACCATCGCTTCCGATGGCCACAGCCACGACCACGGCTCCACGACGGGGACACCCGCGAAGCCGGACCAGGCTCCCGTTGAGTCGGCCCCTCCGACCAAGGCACCCGCCGAGCCGGCACAGGACGGCCATTCCCACAGCCACTGACCCCGGTCCGACACCCTTGTAGTCGTTCGCGGGCCCAGCGTGGACCATGCTGGGGGCGCCGCCCGGGGACGGCGGCCGGCAGGCGGGCGTGGCTGGGGGGGGTTGGGGGGGTGGA
>NZ_JBHXNP010000204.1:0-3677 GCF_042719495.1 Streptomyces sp. NPDC058525 | reverse complement strand
CGCTGTTGAGTTCTCAAGGAACGGACGCTTCCTTTGTACTCACCCTCTCGGGCTTTCCTCCGGGCTTTCGTTCTGTTCTTGCGTTTCCGACTCTACCAGACTCTTTCGGGCCCGACTTCCTCGGTGCTTTCCAGGTCCTGCGCTTTCGCGCTTTCCCTTTCCGGCGATTCCGACTCTATCAGAAGATCTCCACCGGATTTCCCCGGCTTCGATTCCCGAATGAAGAGTCGAGTGTCCCCACGCGAAATCTCATTCCTTGTGGGGGCTGCTGCCGAACTTGTCCAGCTCGAGGCAACTGCTCGACTCTACAACTGCGCCAAGGGGGTGTCAAAACGAGTCCTGGTCGGCTCCCTGCCCGTCGGCGGCCACCGCAGCCGACACACCCAGGTCGTGCCTCATCGCGGCCCGCATCGCCCGGAGCATGCCCCACACCACCTGCCGCTCCTGCTCCGCGGTCTCCATGGTCTCGCCCGGCTCGGGCTCACCCCGCTCAAGCCGTTTGACCTGGCCGTAGACCCTGTTCAAGGCCTGGTTGACGGCGCTCGCGCGTACGAGGACCGCGTCCGGGGCGATCATCTGCGCTTCGGAGTACCGATCGCGGTGAGCGTTCTTCGCCTCCTCGAGCGCAACCCTGTCGGCCTCCTCCACGTCCCGTTCCCTCAGGACGTGCAGATGACGGTTGAGCGCGGTGGTGAACTGCCGGGCGTCCCGGTTGAGCTCGACGTAGCAGGTGCGGCGGAGCACGCGGTTCTCATGGATCTCCTCCTGGCCGCGGACAAGCTCGATCTCCTTGACCTTCGTACGCTCCGACCCTCGCTGGGTCAGGAGTGACGCCCCCAGCGTGCCGGCGACACCCGCCACCGCGATGATCACTGCACTCAGATCCACCGAATCACTCCCCCGCACCCCGTGCTTCCCCACCCACCGCAGTCCGCTCCCACGGACCGCCTCGCCCCAAGTCTGCCTTGCAGCAGGCAGGTTGGTGCACAGCTGGGCGGGCTGAGGTGCGAGGACCCCGGGCCTACCTCACGCCGAGGAGCCCGGCGCAGAAGCCCGTCGTGACCGGTCCCGTCCGGCGATGGCCTGGGCGACCTCGGCCATGGCGCCACGGAGAAGGTCTCCGTAAGGAGTCCGGGGAAGGCTGGGCGCGTGCGCTTCGGCAGCGTTGATGTGCTCGGCGGCGGCCTCGAAGGAGCCGAGTCGGCGGTAGTCGTCGGCAAGGTTGAGGTGCAGGGACGGGTAGAAGCCGGCGATGTGCAGCCCGGCGTGGTGTTCTTGGACGCGCCGGTCCGTCACGGCGTCCGCGGCGTCCAGGGCCCGGACGTTCCAGGCAAGGGACTGCGCGGGATCCTCGTAGAGATCTGCCAGGTAGTGGGCGAGAGAGCAGCGGTGCAACGGGTCACCGGTGGCACCGATCGCAGTCCACAGGCCCAGCAGCTTCCGGCGGGCGGCAGCACTGTCGCCGGCGCGGCCTTCGGTGACGGCCTGGGCGATGGCGGCCATGGTCGGATCTGCGTCGGCAGGTGCGGTGGCGGTCATGGCGTGTTCCTCAAAGTCCTTGTCCTTGTCCTTGTCCTTGTCCTTGTCCTCCGGACCTGACCGGCATGGCCAGGGTGGTGAGGTCGCCCCGGTCGGCGGAGCGGATGGTGACCGGCTGGTCTTCGCCCCGCAGATCGAGCATCACGTCGGGGCCGATCGCGCTGCTCACGGCGGGATAGAGCGTGGTGAGCTCGAACCAGACCCGCAGTTCCTGCCCGGTGGTGGCGGCCTGGAGGGGAATGCCGGCGTCCTCACCCTCCGCGGAGACGGACACGGACACGGACACGACCTGCACTCCCGCATCGGAGACGTGCAGCCCGATGCGCTCGCCGGGGTGTTCCTCCAGGGCCCGCAGCAGCTGCTCCTTCGCGACCGTCACCCGCGTGGTGACCTCACCCAGTGACGCGAGCATCAGCCGGTAGTCGGGGAACTCCTCGGACAGCAGCCTGCAATGCCGGTCCTCACCGCCGGCCGCGCGGAGCCAGATCCCGTGTGGCACCGCCTCGATCCGTACCAGCGCACTACGGCGGATCCCGGCGGCCGCGGCCCGCAGCTCGTCCCCGTGGACCGTGCCGGCCCACGTCTGCCCCGGCGGCTCGGCCGGCACCAGGGTTCGGGTGGAGAGCCGGTACCGGTCCGTCGCGGTCAGGGTGACGGCCTCATGACCCACCTCGATGCGCAGGCCGGCGAGGACCGGCATCCCCGGTTCGTGCACGGCCGCGGTCAGCACCTGCTCGACGGCATCGGCCAGCACGGGGCCTTTGAGCACCGCAATCGGCAGAGCCGGCACCTGGCCGAGCGCGGACTTGATCACAGCAGCCTTCTGCTGCGCCGCCGCCGCGTCCCCCACCACCCGCGCGACATGCTCATCGACCAGCCGGGCCGCCTCACCGGCCCCGGCGCCCAGGACCGCCTCGACAGCGGCCAGCGGCATCCCGATCTCCCGGAGCCGACGCAGCGCGGTCGCCCGCGCCAGCTGGTCGGCGCTGTAGTAGCGGTAGCCCGAGACCGGGTCGGTCTCGGCCGGGGGCAGCAGTCCGGAGTCGGCGTAGAACCGCAAGGCGCTGGAGGTCAGACCGCTGTGTCGGGCGAAGGCCCCGATCGGCATCAGCTCAGAATGTGGCACCACGCCATCATTGGCCTTCGACCAACTCGAAGGTCAACTCCTGGGCCCATCCCTCCTAGGCCTGCTCCGCGTACAGGTCGACCTCGGCGGGCTCGCGGGCGAGCACGGGTACGAGGTGAGCCTCCATGGCGGTGAACCACTCGTCGAGGTCCTCGTCGCCATCGTGGAAAACCAGGAGTCGAAGCTCCCCAAGGCACCCTGGATCGGCTCCGGGCTCAGAGGTTGACGCGCTTCAGGTAGACACGGCAGCGGTGCGGGATGGTCTGGTACCAGACCATCAGGTGCTCGTCCTCGTACGTACGCAGGCGCATGGGGTACGGGTCCTCGTAGAGGCTGCCGTCCTTGGGGTCGATGGCCATCGACGCCAGGTCGACCAGGCCGTCCATGACCGCCCCAACGAGCTTCTGCTGCTCCGCCGGCATATCGCCGAGCACCCACAGCCGGCTCGGGTCGCACTCCCAGGCCCAGCCGGAGTCGTTCTCCACGCCTTCGCCTCGCGAAGTCACTGGCCGATCTCGCGCTGGGCCTCGTCCAGGATGCGGCTGCTGGTCTCCATCGCGGCCCGGAACTCCTCTTCCGTGGCCGTCGGATCACCTGCCACACGCTCCGCTTCGTGCAGCGCGGCCGCCCGCGCCGGCCAGCGGTGGATCGCCACGTGCGTGGCCCACTTGATCAGGAAGAACCGCAGCGGATTGATGGCCCCGGTCTCGGCGGCCCGGTCGAACGCCTCGTTGCATTCCTTGTCGAGGACAGCCAGGTTGGCCATGTCGATCCGGCGCACGGCGTCGCGCAGGGCTTCCCGTGTCATGGCCGGCTGAGGGATGAGCGGCCCGCCGTCTTCCAGCTGCTGTGCTGTCATCACGTCCTCCAGGGGAACGCGGCCAGGATACCCAGCCGAACCCGCCGATCCGGCCGTAAACGCAGAAAAGCCCCGCACCAGATACCTGGTGCGGGGCTTCCGCAATGATTGTTCGGCGGCGTCCTACTCTCCCACAGGGTCCCCCCTGCAGTA
>NZ_JBHXNP010000203.1:0-3745 GCF_042719495.1 Streptomyces sp. NPDC058525 | reverse complement strand
TGTCTGTAAGCACTTCTTTGGGCTCCAGGGTGGGAACGTGAAGTGGCTCCACGGGGTGTAAGAAGTTGATTTGGCTCCACCCGCTCCTGGTACGCGACGTGCCCACGTTGGAGTGAATGCTGTGGGCCGTCCGCCTCGCGACGACAGGGTGTGGTCCGTCGTTCACGGTCATGTCGGGGCCGTGTCGTTCGGATGCACGGTCATGTCGGGAGGCCGGGGTGGGTTCGTCGCGGGTCGAACTGTTTGCGAATATCCGCAGGGACAAGCGTCTTGATCCCTCGCTGTCACAGCGCGCGTTGGCGGAGAAGTACGGCACTCACCGGCGGACGGTGAGGCAGGCGCTCCAGTCAGCGGTGCCGCCGCCGCGGAAGACGCCCAAGCCCCGGATGACGCTGCTGGATCCCGCGAAGCGGTGGATCGACGCGATGCTCTGGGAGGACCAGACCGCCCCGCGCAAGCAGAGGCACACCGCCCGGCGCGTCCATGAGCGGCTGGCTGCCGAGTACGGCTTCGACAGCGCGTCGTACTCCACGATCTGCGACTACGTCCAGATCCGGCGCCCGCAGATCGAGGCCGAGGCCCGCCGCGGCCGTCAGCACCTGGAGGGCATGGTCCCCCAGGTCCACCTGCCCGGCGAGGAGGCAGAGGTCGACTTCGCCGAGGTCTGGGTCCGGCTGGCCGGCACCGCGGTGAAGTGCCACCTGTTCACGCTGCGGCTGTCGCACTCGGGCAAGGCCGTCCACCGGGTCTTCGCCTCGCAGGCCCAGGAATCGTTCATGGAGGGCCACGTCGAGGCGTTCAGGGTGCTCGGAGGGGTCCCGACCAGGCACATCCGTTACGACAACCTCAAGCCCGCCGTCCGCACCGTCTGCACCGGCCGCAGCCGCGTGGAGTCCGAGCGGTGGACCGCTTTCCGGTCGCACTACGGCTTCGAGGCCTTCTACTGCATGCCAGGTGAGGAGGGCGCCCACGAGAAGGGCGGGGTCGAGCAGGAGGGCGGCAGGTTCCGCCGGACGCACCTGGTCCCGGTCCCCGAGGTCGCCTCGCTGGAAGAGTTGAACGAGAAGATCGCCGGGATCGACATGGCCGAGGACGAACGGATCCTGCGCGGGAAGCTCACCTCGATCGGCTTCAACTTCCGCCTGGAGGAGGACGAGCTGACGCCGCTGCCCGGCGAGGACTTCGAGTGCGGCATCACGCTGACGCCGAAGGTCGACCGGTCCAGCCGGATCACCGTCCGCCAGTGCCACTACTCGGTGCCGGCCCGCTTCATCGGCCAGCAGGTGCGGGTGCTGCTGCGGGGCAACGAGCTGCTGGTCTTCGAACGGCGCAAGGTCGTCGCCCGTCACCCGCGGCTGACCAGACGCTACGACTACCGAGACGATCTCGATCACTACCTGGAGATCCTGCTGGCCAAGCCCGGTGCCCTGGCCGGATCGACCGCGCTGGCCGCCGCCCGCGCGGAGGGCACTTTCACCCCCGTCCACGAGGCGTTCTGGGCGGCGGCCCGGGCCGCCCACGGCGAGGCGGCCGGCACCCGGGCCCTGATCGAGGTCCTGCTGCTGCACCGGCGGCTGCCGAAGGAAGCGATGCAGATCGCGATCGCGGCGGCCGTGACGGCGGGGTCCACCAGTGCGGACGTGGTGGCTATCGAGGCCCGCAAGGCCGAGTCGGCGGCCCGCGAGCCGGAACCGGTCCTGGATGACGACGAGCTCCCGTCCTGGGTGGAGCCGGGCGCCCAGGTCCTTTCGCTGACCGCCCGCCGGGCCCAACTGCCGGACGACAAACGGCCACCGCCCTCGGTGGACATCTATGACCAGCTGCTGACCCGCCGACCGAAAGGCACCTCTGCATGAGCACTCCCATCACCGTCACCGGCGAGGTTCCTTCTCCCCGGCAGGACACCGATGCCCAGGGAGCCGTCGAAACCGTCATCGACGAAGCCTGCCGGGCACTGCACCTGCCGACGATCCGTACTCGGTGGGAGGAGCTGGCCGCCACCGCCATGAAGGAGCGGTCCAGCTACAAGGACTTCCTGGCCGACCTGCTGGAAGCCGAATGCGCCCACCGGGAGGAGCGCAAGAAGCTCCGCCTGGTCAGGGAAGCGAACTTCCCCCGCTCCAAGCGGCTGGAGGACTTCGACTTCGAGAAGAATCCGAACGTCACACCCGAGCAGGTCAACACGCTCGGCGATCCGGCCTGGGTCACCGCCGGCCAGCCCCTCTGCCTCATTGGCGACTCCGGCACCGGGAAGTCTCACCTGCTGA
This sequence comes from Streptomyces sp. NPDC058525, assembly GCF_042719495.1. Taxonomy (NCBI): domain Bacteria; kingdom Bacillati; phylum Actinomycetota; class Actinomycetes; order Kitasatosporales; family Streptomycetaceae; genus Streptomyces; species Streptomyces sp. NPDC058525. The sequence continues at coordinate 1,478 of NZ_JBHXNP010000203.1, read as the reverse complement.
TCGGGATCGGCACCGCCATCGCCGAGGCCGGTCTGAAGGTCCGCTACACGACCACGGCGAACCTGGTCAACGAGCTCGCCGAAGCCGCGGACGAGAAGAAGCTCGGCCGCACCCTGGCCCGCTACAGCCGCGTTGACCTGCTGTGTTTGGATGAGTTCGGCTACCTCGACCTGGACAAGCCCGGCGCGAAGCTGCTGTTCCAGGTTTTCACCGAACGCGAGGAGCGACGCGCGATCGCGATCGCCTCGAATGCCCCGTTCTCTGAGTGGAAGCAGACCTTCACCGACCCCCGGCTTTGCGCGGCGATCGTGGACCGGGTGACCTTCAACGCGCACATCATCGAGACCGGCACTGACTCGTTCCGTCTCGCCCAGACCCAGGAGAAGCGCCGCCGAGGCTGACTCGTTCAGACACTCAAAGCCTGTCTCAAGCCTCCGGCCGGTCCATTGGCCCGGGTTCCCATACGTCCACTTGAGCCGGCCAGCCGCGCCAGATCAGCACCACTTTTCACACACAGCGCATGCAGGGTCGCAGGGTGTCTTGTATGCGACCGGCGTGTGTGCGGGGTTGTGTCTGCCAGTGCGCTCTCCACGGGCTTCTTGCCGCCCCTGACCTGCGCGTTCACGCGCGGGCCAGGCGAGGGAACACCCCGGGAGGAAGCAACAGCGGGCGCCCCACGGGACGGTACAGCGGGAGGACACGACAGCCATGTCCGGAAACGTCAAAGTGACCGAGGTCTTCTTCACACAGAACTTCGCAGGAGCAGGGCCCGACGACACCCTCAAGATCGGCGACCTGTACTGGGTCGCCGTCGAGATATCCATCGGCGCGATGGCGCGCACCTTCATCTCCGGCGACCGGACCACGGTCACGGTCCACAACCTCAGCACCGGCAACCTCGTCCGTACCGAGACCGTCACCCGGACCCTCACCCCCGCGCTCACCCCGCTCAAGGACCGCGTGAATGTCCCCTTCCCCGCCCTCCCCGGCCCCGCAGACGTGAACGACGGCGACATCCTCGTTGCCAGGTGCTCCTACTCCGCCCAGGTCGGCTTCTACAGGCCCTCGGATTCCGAAGAGTCCGACACCGCAGTCGCCGTCGCCTGAGCAGGCTCTGAGGCCGGCGCCCCCTTGGGGCGCCGGCCTCAGCCATGCTGAGCCCGCCCGCTCTCCGTGCGGTCGAGCCAATGCCCGTTCTCGTCGTCCACCGCGGCTCGGAGAATCCGTCGGTCCCGGATCGAACACGGGTCGAGATCCGCAGAGTCGTCGCACCTGTCGGGGGCACGCCGATGACCGGATCCGATGGTCCACGCTACCGCTCCGGCACCCACCCACGGCCAGCAGAACCACCCGATCGTGGTGGAGCCAAAACAACTTGGTATCGGGGGCGTGAACCCACCTCCCGCACGCCCCCAGCACCCGCTCACTGGAGCCAAAAGAACTCGGAACTCTGGTCCCAAAAGAAGTGCTTACAAACA
>NZ_JBHXNP010000202.1:0-4050 GCF_042719495.1 Streptomyces sp. NPDC058525 | reverse complement strand
TTTTGTTTATAAGAGACTGGTTGGGTCCGCTACACCCCCGGCCGGGTGCAGCCGCCTCCAGCGGCTGCACCGGGCCCTGGCATGTCCTTGCAGCGCTTCCCACCAACGAAGCGTCAGGACCTCCATCAGACCCTCGATGAACCGCTGCCTCGAGCCAGCGCGCTACTGGTCAGTGAGCTCGTCCAGGCGCGGCGGGCTTCCTTCAGTGCAAGTCCCTGAGCAGCGCCGGGCCCCGTACGGGCGGGCGGCACCCGGAGCATCCTGTCAGCGTCCGGCTCCGTCCGGAGCGGGACTTCCAAGGCCGTGTTGCGCCCTGTCACGGCACCGCGCCGGCCGCTACCGGCCCGGCCTGACCGCACCGGCGGCGGCCCAGCGGGCCATGAACCCTCAGACCGTGCGCCAGGGCGGGAAGTTAGCGGACAGCGACCGCCACTTGCAGCCGGTGTCCACGACGCCATCGCCGCGCTCCGGCACACCACCCCGCCTTCGCCTCCACCGGCGGGGCCCTGGCCCGCGCCGCCGCTGCCGAAGCCGCCCCGGCCGCCGGGGCGGAAGAACAGCGCCGTACCCCGGCGCAGTGCGACTGGCTCCGGCAGCTGGGGGATCACCGCGTCCGAGGAACTGCTGCCGGTCTTGCGGAACACGGCTCGTTGACCTCGGCGGCTTCATCCACGCCGTACGCGCCCGGCTGATCCTCCTCACCACCGAAGGCGCGGCCACCGACTGACCGCTGCGGCGAGGGCCGCCGATCCCCACCCACAGGTACCGGATCCCCACCGGTGGCGGACCGGTGTCCCGGACACCACGCAAGCGCACGCACCGTGCGGGCCGGAAGCCCGCACGGCCCGTGCGCGCGCGGTCGTTCAGGCGGCTGACCGGCGCGGGGCCGCAGCGTGGTTCCGCGCGGCGCAGCCGCAGCTGGGGCTGTAGCAAAGCCGCTTGTCGCCGGCGGACCGGCGGCCCTGGGCAAGGAGTTCCAGGCCGAGCGGAACCTGCTGTGCGGCGGCCGCCCCGTTCGGGGTGAGCACGAGGGCTGAGATGGCCGACTCCTCGGGATTTCGGGGGGGGGGAGGCCCGGTCGGGCGACCACCCCCATCGTGCGGGCGGCCCGGCCCACGCACCGTCCTCCGGACGGTCCGCACCAGGACGCCAGCCGCGCTCACCGCCCCTGGCGCGGCTGTGGCCGGTGCGCGGGATCATCGTGCGGGTAGCGCCGTGCCGGTAGCGGAGATCGGCGATCTGTACCAGGCCGCCGCCCGCCAGAACGTGGTCGCCGACCGGAGTTCGTGGGGCGGGCAGTCCGCCGGCGCCGTGCCCGCCGGGATCCGCACCAGTTCGTCCGCGCGGGCGGCGCGCTCACGCTCCCGTGTCGGCTCTCACACGTCAGTGCGGGCGATCCGCTGAAACCCGCGCGTGTCCGCCGGCCCTGGGAGCGGGCGGCGGAGCCGAACAGACTCACACCTGCCCGCGTCCGGCACGGGTTCAGGAACCTGCACGTGAAGACAGGCACGCCAGCCCGTGCACCGAAACCCACTCGGCCCGGTCCCGACCAACCACTCGGATCTGAGAACAAGCAGCCCGCCACTTGCTACGACGTCGGACGAGTCCTCGCTACCGTCGAGTCCTACACCCGACCCGCACGCCACAACGTCGGCACCAAACCCCGCAGGACAGGCTGACAAGCGACATCGAGCATCAGCACACTGAGCACATGCGATACGAGGAGAACGCAAAGCTCACCGCCGCGAGCCCTGGTCCCGGTGGCCCTCTTCGCCGCCTCACCAGTGCTGCTGATAGCCGGAGCTCCGGTCCGTCGCCGATACCTCCGCTACGTCTACCGGGATGAGGCCCCGCTGACCCTGGACGAGCAGCAGGGCCGAATTAGTGTCCACTGGTCCACTGGTTCGTGGTCACCAGCCCTCTTCTCGCATGGTTCTGCTGGCCCACAGAGTCGATCGCCCGACTCATCTCGCGCCGAGGTTAAACGCGTTTAACGTCTCCGCAGGACGCAACGCCGCTGAGGAGGCGATCGACCGGGCCGATCGGCATACTCACCGCCGACAGAAGGTTCCCCTGAGCCGACACAGCGGCCGGGCCGGCGAAACGCCCCGCTCAGCGCACCCGCCGCCCCGGCCTGCCAATCGGGATTCAGGCTTTCAGCGGGTTGCGCGGATCGGGGGCCTTGCCATCCCGACGGCCGCGCAGGGGGTCCAGCAGAAGCGCTTGCCGTCCGCCAACGGGCCCCTCCGGTGTTCCGTCGCGGGCAGCAGCTCCAGAAGGAGTGCCTGCCAGGTCGGGGCGAAGCCGGCCGTGCTGGCGCTGCTCGCGGTGCTCGCGGTGCTCGCGGCAAGGACTGTGTCTTCCATGAGAGATCCTCCGATCAGGAGTAGATGGAAACTTGCGTATGACCAGCATCACAACGCACATAGGTTTCGGTGTCACACGATCGGACGACCGGACCGGACGATGCACACTCCCAAAAGCCCCTGCGAGCCAGCCCACGCGCGGGCCCCACTGCTGCGGAGCCAGGCCGGAGCACGGGACGGACGGGCAGCGATGCCAACGGTCCAGGACGGGCCGGCCCGATGATCACAGAAGAGGCGGAACCGGGGAAACACCGATCAAGTTCGAATCCCGTTCGACGGCGGGCGTCAAACGGCAAGCTCAGCCGCGCGCGACCGCCGTCCTGTTCGGGGTCAGCGCCCCGCAGCGGATGCCACCTCCGACATGCCAGTCCAGTACCGGGCCGACCGCGTCCCCGCGCTCGGCGCATCAGGCCACCGGGACGACACCGCCGCAGTCGTGCCGCCGGCACACGCAGTCCCCGCCCGCCCCGGCGTACGGGACCCCGTGGCGAACCGCTCCGCCCGCCGGCTTCTCCGAAGCAGTGCCCCGCAGGCGGGCAGGCCACCCAAGCGTGATCCGCAAGCCGCCCGACCCCGAGCGGAACCGCTCGGTCACCCGGGGACCTCTCCCAGCACCGCGAGCGGGCCCGCGCCAGGCGCGGTCAGCAGGGACACCACACGGTGAGGGCCGGACTGGATCTCGACCTGCGCGGCAACGTCCCCGAGAGTCACCCGGGTGACGATGCCCGGCATGGCATTGCGGGCCGAGGTCGTCGCCTGCGACTCCGCCGCGTTCTCCTTCGCGAGCCTCACACAGAACGCGGCCAGCGCCGGGCCCGGGATCAGGCGCCTACTGCCCTGCCTTGCGGAGGGAAACCGGCCCGCGTCCGCCCAGCGGCGGGCCGTGTCACCGCTTACGCCGAACAGCTCGGCGGCCTCGCTGACCGTGTAGTAGTGCAGACCCTCCACCCTAGACCGGGCAGGCAGAACACCCCGGTCAGGTCAGGCCCTGGACGACGTAGAGGGCGCCGATGGAGGCGGCCAGGGTGCCCAGCAGCAGGCGCAGGAGGGTCTCGGGAGGCGGGGCTGGAGGCGGGCACCGAGGTAGCCGCCGATCAGACCGCCGGTGCCGCAGGCCAAACCCAGCCACCAGTCGGGGGCGACAGCGCCCTCACCCATCATGGCCAGCAGCGTGTATGCGGCGGCACCGGCGACCGAGGTGGTGAACGTCGCGGCGAGCGTCGCCGGCGCGATACGCGCCAGGGGCATGCCGCGCGCGGCGAGGACCGGGCCGAGGAGGGAGCCGCCGCCGATCCCGTAGATACCCCCGATGACACCGACGCCGAGGGCGAGGCCGCCGAGCGCCGCCGGGGACGGCTCGGCCACGTTGTGATGCGGCCGGTGACGGGCGGGGCGCAGGGTGCGCCAGCACAGCCCGGTCCTCAGCGGCCGGAGCAGGGCGGCGACGAGGATCCGGAACACGCCGGGGCCCGGGAGGGCGAAGACACGGATCGCGGCACCGACGAAGACTCCGGGCAGGGTCCAAAGGACCAGGCGCCGGGCCAGACCGCCGCGCTGAGCGCCGGTACGGCGGTAGCGCCTCGGCTCTCGGCCCGGCGACCACGTTGAAGAGGAGGTTCGTCGGGGTGACGGCCGGGCTGGGCACGCCGAGCACGCTGATCTGGACCGGGAGGAGGAAGACCGC
>NZ_JBHXNP010000201.1:0-4090 GCF_042719495.1 Streptomyces sp. NPDC058525 | reverse complement strand
AAGCGTTCTGTGGGCGCTGCTGCGTGACGGACGGGTCTTCACCTCCGCCCCACCGGTCACGCAAGCGGCTTGACTTCGTCATTGAGACTCCTTGGTCGGACGGGCGGCAGTAGGCTCGGAGCAGGATCTTTTATCTCACGAGCTAAGTAACTTAGATGCTAAGGAGTAATTGGGTGCAGGGCAAGCCCCGCCCCGCGGCCACGGCCGGGGAGGCGCTTTCGCGCATGGACCAGTACGTCGCCCTCGGCGTCATCGCCCAGCAGGAGGTGGCGCAGCTGCTCGGGCTGAACGTCACCGACCTGACCTGCCTGGGCCACATCCTGGGCGCCGGGGACACCCCCCTCGCCGCCGGCGACCTCGCCCAACTGGCGAACCTGACCACGGGCGCCGTCACCGGGGTGCTCAACCGCCTCGAGCGGGCCGGGTACGCGCGGCGGCAGGCCGACCCGGCCGACCGGCGCCGGGTCCGGGTGGTCGCCGACCCGGCGGCGAGCGCGCGGATCTTCGCCGTGTACCAGCCGTTCTACGACCGGCTCGGCGCCCTGTTCGCCGACTACACGCCCGACGAGACCGCAGTGATCGCCGACTGGTTCGGCCGGGCAGCGGGCGAGGTCCGCGCCCACCTCGCACAGCTGCGGTCCGGGGAGCTCGGCGCCGGGCCGGCGTAAGGAGTGCCCCGGGCCCCCGCTGGTACCATGGGCGGTTGACCATCTTGTTGGTCGTCCCGCCACCCGCCTCGTTTCCCGCGGCGCACACGTCCTTCGAAAGGTCCTGCATGAGGAACCCGTCAGCTCATGGCCGATTCGGCGTGAAGGGCGGTGCCAAGCCCGGCGGCAAGTCCGGCGCCAAGGCCCCCCGGAGCACCGGGCCGCAGGGTGAGTTCACGATGCACGAGCCGAAGGTGCCGGCGCTGCCGCCGGTGGCCTCGTTCTCCGAGCTGGACCTGCCCGCCGAGCTGACGACGACCATGGCCCGGCTCGAGGTGAAGGAGCCGTTCCCCATCCAGGCCGCGACGCTCCCGAACGCGCTGGCCGGCCGGGACGTCCTGGGCCGCGGCCGCACGGGCTCCGGCAAGACCCTCGCCTTCGGCCTGGCGCTGCTGGCCCGTACGGCGGGCCGGAAGGCGGACCCGAAGCGCCCGCTGGCGCTGGTCCTCGTACCGACCCGCGAGCTGGCGCAGCAGGTGACCGACGCCCTCACCCCGTACGCCGAGGCCCTGGAGCTGCGGATGGCCACGGTGGTCGGCGGGCTGTCCATCGGGCGGCAGGTGAGCGCGCTGCGCACCGGCGCCGAGGTCGTGGTGGCCACCCCCGGGCGGCTGAGCGACCTGATCGGACGGCGCGACGTCCACCTGGAGCGCGTGCGGATCACCGTGCTCGACGAGGCCGACCAGATGTGCGACATGGGCTTCATGCCGCAGGTCACCGAGATCCTCGACCAGGTGCACCACGCGGGGCAGCGGATGCTGTTCTCGGCGACCCTGGACCGCAATGTGGACCAGCTGGTGCGTACGTACCTGAAGGACCCGGTCTCGCACTCCGTCGACCCGCAGGCGGGCGCGGTGACCACGATGGACCACCACGTGCTGCACGTGCACGCGGCCGACAAGATCTCGGCGGCCACCGAGATCGCGGCGCGCGACAACCGCGTGCTGATGTTCCTCGACACCAAACACGGGGTCGACCAGTTCGTGAAGCACCTGCGCGCGATGGGCGTACGGGCGGAGGGGCTGCACAGCGGCAAGTCGCAGCCGCAGCGCACCCGGACCCTGGCCCAGTTCAAGAGCGGCGCCGTGACCGTCCTGGTCGCCACCAACGTCGCCGCGCGCGGCATCCACATCGACGACCTCGACCTCGTGGTCAACGTGGACCCGCCCGCCGACCACAAGGACTACCTGCACCGCGGCGGCCGTACCGCCCGCGCCGGCGAGTCCGGCCGGGTCGTCACCCTCGTCGCCCCGAACCAGCGCCGGGACATGGTCCGGCTGATGTCGGACGCCCGGATCCGGCCGACCATCACCCAGGTGCGGTCCGGCGAGGCGGCGCTGAGCCGGATCACCGGCGCGAAGGCCCCCTCCGGGGTGCCGCTGGCCGGATCCGCGCCCACGGACGCCAAGGGCAGGCCCTCGGGCTCGGAGCTCGGCTTCCGCGGCATCGGCACCCGGCCGGGCCGGACGGGCAAGGGCAAGGAGTCCCGCAAGACGATGGAGGCCCGCCAGGCCGCCGAGGCCCGCCGCGCCGCCCGGGTCCGCAAGGGCATCTGACGGCCGGGGGCTCGTTCCCCCGACGGCGAAGGAGACCGCCTAGGCCAGGGTGCGGCGGCGCAGGCGTTCGGCGGCGGCGTTGCGGACCCGGCGGGTGCGGGCGAAGCCGGCGAGCAGGCCCAGGGCCTCGGACGAGGTCAAGGTGTGGGCTGCGGTGCGCTGGCACCAGTCGGAGGCCGCGGTGAGCTCCGCCGCGGCCCAGGCCTCGCCCCGGGTGATGGCCTTGAGCAGGCTCCACTCGCGCAGCCGCCGTTCGGGGAAGGCCCGGCCGGCGAGCACGGCGGTCATCGCCCGGGCCCAGCCGGGGAACCCGTCGTCGTCCAGCAGCCGCGCCGCCCGCCGGTTCAGGTGGGTGACCACGGCGCTCTCGGCCATCACCGGATCCGGGTCGCGCAGCACGGCGGCCACGACCTCGGCCTCGGCGGACCGGCCCGACGCCGCGGCCAGCGATGCGAGGTGCCGTTCGTAACGCCAGTGCTCGGGCGGCTCGGCGCCCTCGCGGACGTGCTCGTTCTTCTTCCCTCTCCCCATGACACCCATTCCACACGACCCTCCCCGGCGTCCGACGCTCAGGGTCCGGTCGGGGCTCCGGCGGTCCGCGGGGACGGCAGCATCAGGGCCTCGGCGCCGACCGGCCGGAATCCGGCGGCCTGGAAGGCGCGGACGCTGCGGGCGTTGCCGGTGGCCTGCTGGGACCAGACCGGCTGCCCGTCCGGCACGAGGTGGCGGGCGGAGCGGGCCAGGTCCCGGCCGAGGCCCCGGTGGCGGACCTCCTCGTCGACCTCGACCGCCGTCTCCCAGCGGCCCGCGACGCCGCGGCCGAGTACGAGCACTCCCCCGTCGGCCGCCCAGACCCGTACGTCGTCGCGCCGGCCCAGGGCGCGCCGCACCCGGGGGTGGTCGGGGTCGGCTATCTCGCGGAGTTCCAGCGGCGGTTCACCGGTCAGCGGGCCCGCGACGGTGAGCAGGTCGATCGTGTCGGTGGTGCGCCCCGTACGGTCGAGCAGCGCGGCCAGGAAGCGCGCGTTCATGGTGGCGGCGAGCCCGTCGCAGTCGACGGCGGCGAGGGTGGCGCGCACCCACTCCGGGTCCTCGTCGGTGAACACCACGGAATGGGCGGTGAAGGCGATGACGCCCGCGTCGCGCCGGCCGTGCTGGGGCACCACGGTCGTCCCGCCGTCGGGCGGCGGGAAACGCCCGCGGGCAGCGTCGTCCAGGATCCCGGCCAGCGTGCCGCCGGTGCGGAGTTCTTCAAGTGCCATGGCGGTGCTCCTGTTTCATGTCAGGTACACATGATCTCCGGCGCCGTGCGGACGTCGGGGGCCGGTGGGTCAGGAGCCGTCGGGCTCGCGGGGCTCCTCCTCCGGTTCGGGCAGCGGGGCGCCGGTCTCCAGGAGGGTCTTGAGGCTCGAGGCGAGCATCGGCCAGGCCCGCCCGCACATGCCGAGCAGTGTGCCGCCGGGTTCGAAGCCCTCGTGCAGGATGGTCAGCCGCGCGAGCGCGTCGCCGACCGGCTCGATCTCGTACGTCACCTTCGTGCGCCGCTCCTCGGCGAGCCGGGCCCGCAGCTCCTCGTCGATCCCGACCGAGGCCGCCCACTGCGGGGTGAAGGTGTGCCAGGTGTAGGACAGCCGGCGGTCCGGGACGCAGTCCAGGACCACCTGCTCGGGGTCGCTGGTACGGGCCCCGCGCTCGACCCAGTCCATCGGCGAGCCCACGGCCCAGTCGGTCTCGAAGCTCAGGCCCCAGTACCGGCGGGTGAAGGCGGGCTCGGTGAGGGCCTGCCAGACCCGGTCGGGATCGGCCTGGATGTACAGGGTGTAGGTG
>NZ_JBHXNP010000200.1:2913-4248 GCF_042719495.1 Streptomyces sp. NPDC058525 | reverse complement strand
TATACCCCCCTCCGCCCCACACCGATTGGTTTTTTTTGGGGGGGGGTTTGTTTTTTTTTAATAATACAGTGGCCCGCGGCCGCCCGGCGCCCCCCGGGGGGGCCCCCGCGGCCGTTTCCCTTCCCAGGAGATCCCGCCGTGCCCGAGGGGCATACGATCCACCGCCTCGCCCAGGACCACACCGAGCGGTTCGCCGCACGCCCGGTCTCGGTCAGCAGCCCCCAGGGCCGCTTCGCGGAGAGCGCGGCCCTGCTCGACGGGCGCGAGCTGGAGAGCGCCGAGGCACACGGCAAGCACCTCTTCCTCGAGCTGGGCGACGCCTGGATCCACATCCACCTCGGCCTCTTCGGCAAGCTCGGCTTCGGCCCCGCCCCGGCGCCGCCCGCGGCCGACACGGTCCGGCTGCGGCTCCTGAACGAGGAGCACTACGCCGACCTGCGCGGACCCACCGCCTGCGCGCTGATCGGCGAGGGCGAGAAAAAGGCGGTGCACGACCGGCTCGGCCCCGACCCGCTGCGCCCGGCCGACGACCCCGACCGCGCCTGGTCCCGGATCTCCCGCTCCCGCACCACGATCGCCGCGCTCCTCATGGACCAGAAGGTCGTCGCGGGCATCGGCAACGTCTACCGCGCCGAGGTCCTCTTCCGGCACGGCATAGACCCCTACCGGCTCGGCAAGGACCTCGCCCGCGCCGAATGGGACGCCATGTGGGCGGACCTGGCCGCGCTGATGCGCGAGGGCGTGCGCAACAACCGCATCGACACCGTCCGCGACGAGCACCTGCCCGAGGCCATGGGCCGGCCGCCGAGGGTCGACGACCACGGCGGCGAGGTGTACGTCTACCGCCGGGCGAACCTGCCCTGCCACATCTGCGGCGCCGAGATCCGCACCGCCGACCTCGCCGCCCGCAACCTCTTCTGGTGCCCGGGCTGCCAGACGCGCTAGCGGCGGGCCGGACAGGGCGCTCGCGGGCCGGGGCCAGCTGACGCCCGAGTCAGGCCGGCTGGCGCCGGGGCCGGGCCGGCCGGCGCCCGGGCCGGGTCGGCTGGCGCCCGCCTGACCCGCGAGCGCCCGCCCGGCCCGGCCAACTGCCTGCCCGACCGCGAGCGCTCGGTCGGGCGGGCGGGTGCCCGGCCCGGCCTGCGAGCGCCCGGTCGGACCGGCCAACTGCCTGCCCGACCGCGAGCGCCCGGTCGGACCGGCCACCTGCCCTCCCGGCCTGCGAGCGCCCGGTCGGACCTGCCGCCGCCCTCCCGGCCTGCGAGTGCCCGGTCGGCCTGCCACCGCCCGCCCGCCCCGCGAGCGCCCGCCCGGACCAGCCAACCGCCCGCCTGG
>NZ_JBHXNP010000200.1:0-2815 GCF_042719495.1 Streptomyces sp. NPDC058525 | reverse complement strand
TGCCGCCGCCCTCCCGGCCTGCGAGTGCCCGGTCGGCCTGCCACCGCCCGCCCGCCCCGCGAGCGCCCGCCCGGACCAGCCAACCGCCCGCCTGGGCACCCGCCCGCCCGGACCGGCCAACCGCCCTCCCGGCCGCGAGCGCCCTGTCGGAGCTGCTGCCGCCCGGCCGGACCCGTCGGCACCCGGTCGGGACCCCTCCGCAGGCGGTCAGAAGCCGTGCGGCAGCCACGGGGCGACGTCCCCGGCGAAGGCACGGGACGCCCGGACCACCGCGCCCGGGCGCAGCTCGCGCACGAGGCCGGCCGCCGCCAGCGAGGTCAGCGTGACCCCGCCCAGGTACGCCGAGCCCAGCTCCCGGACCGACAGCTCCAGGTCCGCCGGCTCCGCGGTCCGCGTGCAGACGGCGGAGCCCGACCCGTCGGCCACCAGCCGCCACCGCCCCTCGTTCCACGGGCAGAACGCGTCCCCGACCTCCAGCACCACGTCCAGCGGAGCCGCGTACGACCGCGCCGTGAGCGCCGCCGCCACGTCCACCAGCCGTACGTGGAGCGAGTCGCGCACGCTCGGCTTCGACCGCCGCACGTCGCTCACCAGGTGCAGCACCGGATCGTCCACCGGCCGCCTGCCCGCCCGTACCGTCCAGGTCAGGTCGATCCCGAACAGGTAGCGCCACAGCGCCGCCGTCGCCGCCGGGTCGAGCGCGTCGAGGTCCGCGACCTCGACCTTGCCCTCCGAGCCCGAGAAGTCCCACTCGGGCTTGACCCGGTAGCGGGCGTAGCCGACGGCCTCGCCGTCCGGGCCCTCCGCCACCACGCACTGGAGCGGGGAGGCGCCGTTCCGGTCCTCCGGGGGATCCGTGACCACGAACCGGTCCCAGCCGGGCTGCCGGGCCGGCATGCCGGGCCGCCGGGCGACCAGCTCCGCGTACACCCGCTCGCAGTCGGACAGCGCCTTTTCCGGGTCGACGTGCCGCAGGCGCACCTCGTCCGTGCCCGGCGGCACGGAGAGCCGTACGCGGGTCGTGTCGATCTCCACGGACAGGGCGTACGTCGCCGTGCCGTAGCCGAAACGCCCGTAGATCGCCGGATCCGAGGCCGTCAGCACGGCGAGCGGCTCACCGGCCGTCCGTACGTCGTCCAGCAGGCGCCGCATCATCGAGCTGAGCACCCCGCGCCGCCGGTGCGTGGGGGAGACGCCCACCATCGTGACCCCGGCCGCGGGCACCAGCGCCCCGCCCGGAACCGACAGGCGGAAACTGAACGCCGAGGCCGAGCCGACGCAGTCCTCGCCGTCCCAGACGCCGAGGGAGCGTTCGGGTTCGGTCAAGGACCGGTAGAGCTCCCGGCCCTGAGGGTGTTCGGGCACTCCGCCGAACGCCAGTTCCAGCTGGCCGAACCAGACATCCCACTCATCCCACTGCAACACACGCATCTCAAGTGCCATAAGGCCATCCCTATCAGGGCATTCGGTCCCGGTCGAAGAGATTTCCCGCGCCGTTGGACCCCAGGACCAGGGGTACCCCTGCGCATCCACAGCCGGGATGGATAAGGTCCCGAAGCAATGGCCGGAGCACGCGTGGACACCCTCATGGCCCGGATGCGCATGCTGTCGCACCGGGCACGCACCTCCCTGCGCAAATCCGCCGTCGACTACTTCCGTGGCGACGCCTCCGACTGGCTCGCCTTCGCCGGACTGCTCCTCACCATCCCCGCCATCGCCTGCGGCACGATGATGCTGCCCGTCTGGTTCTCGCCCTCCGCGCTCGTCCTGCCGATCGTCGCCGGCGGCCTGCTGCTGCGCCCCGCCAGCCTCCTCGCCCTGTACGCCGCCTCTGCCGCCGCCCTGATCGTCGAGGCCCTCGTCCTCGGCCCCTACACCCTGGGGCCCGCACGGGTCACCCCCGGCACCGTCCTGGTCGTCGCCGCATGCGGCTTCTTCGGCCTGGTCATCGCGCAGTTCCGCAGCCGCGTCGGCGTGCCCTGGCGGCGCGGCGGCACCATGCTCTTCGACCTGCGCGAACGCATCCGCGTCCAGAGCAAGCTGCCCGCCCTGCCGCGCGGCTGGCACCGCGAGATGGCCCTGCGCCCCGCCGGCGGCCAGTCCTTCTCCGGCGACTTCGTCGTCGCGGCCCGCACCAACGGCGGCCGGACCCTGGAGATCGTCCTGACCGACGTCTCCGGCAAGGGCATGGAGGCGGGCTCCCGCGCCCTGCTCCTGTCCGGCGCCTTCGGCGGCCTCCTCGGCGCACTGCCGCCGCACGGCTTCCTGCCCGCCGCCAACGGCTACCTGCTCCGCCAGGACTGGGACGAGGGCTTCGCCACCTCCATTCACCTCGTCCTGGACCTGCAGACCGGTGACTACGAACTCCTCTCCGCAGGCCACCTCCCGGCCCTCCAGCTCTCCGCGGGCACCGGCCGCTGGCAGGAGAAGACCGGCGAGGGCCCGCTGCTGGGCGTCTACGACGGCGCCGAGTTCACCCCCGCCCGGGGGAACCTGCGCCGCGGCGACGTCCTGATGCTCTTCACCGACGGCCTGGTCGAAACGGCCGACCGCGAAATCAGCGAGGGCATCGACCGCCTCACGGGCGAGGCCGACCGCTACGTGGCGGCGGGCTGGGAGGGCGCGACCTGGCACCTCATCGAAAAGGTGGCCAAGGACGTAAACGACGACAGAGCCCTACTCCTCATCCGCCGCTCCCCATAACCCAACCACCCCACACGATGCCCGGCCCGCGCAGCGCCCGCCCCACACGATGCCCGGCCCGCGCAGCGCCCGCCCCACACGATGCCCGGCCCGCCCGGCGCCGGGCCCGCGC
>NZ_JBHXNP010000199.1:0-4494 GCF_042719495.1 Streptomyces sp. NPDC058525 | reverse complement strand
GAGAGCGGCTGGGACTACACCGCCACGAACTCCTCCTCCGGCGCGTACGGCCTGGTCCAGGCCCTGCCGGCCTCGAAGATGGCCTCGGCGGGCTCGGACTGGAAGACCAACCCGGCCACCCAGATCAAGTGGGGCCTCAAGTACATGAACGAGCGCTACGGCAGCCCCGTCGGCGCCTGGAACTTCTGGTCCGCCAACCACTGGTACTAAGCCACCAGCAGGCAGCAGACCCACGCAAGACGCCCGGCCGGGATCTCCCGGCCGGGCGTCTTCGCGTATCCGGTCAGCCGGCGGACGGCGCCCGGCGCGGTGCCCGGCGGACGTCGCGCGGGGCCTGTCCCTGCCAGCGGTGCACCGCACGCCGCAGGGCCCGGGCGTCGCTGTACCCGACCCGGTCCGCGATCGAGTCCAGCGGCAGGTCGGTGGAGCGCAGCAGGTCCATGGTGTGCTCGTGCCGTACGGACTCGACCTGTGCGCGCCAGGTCGTGTCGTACTCGGCCAGCCGCCGCTGGAGCGTACGGGGGCTCATCGTCAGACGCTGCGCCACGTTCTCCAGGCTCACGGCGTCCTCCTGGAAGGCCGCGGTCAGCGCCGCCCGGAAGCGGTCCTGCCACCCCAGTACCGGCCGGGACGATGCCAGCACCAGTTCCGCGTGGTGCGCCAGGATCCGGTCCATGCCCGGTTGCGCCTTCGGCAGCGGGGCGTGCACGTCGTCCTCGCTGAACGAGATCGAGTTGTACGGGGCGTCGTACTGGATCCGGTCCGTGCCGAAGAGTCCGGACAGCTGCCGGGCCTGCCGCGGCGGGCGGTGGGTGATGGTGACGCGGGACGGGACGATGTGGCGGCCGGCCGCGGCCCGCGCCCGGGTCAGGAAGAGCGAGAGCGCGAACAGGTCGACCGCCTGCACCAGGTCCGGCCCCCACGTGCCCGTGGCGTGCCGGACGGTGAAGTGCCGCCCGTCCTCCTCCACGATCAGCTTCTCCGCGGCCGGATCGCCGATGACGGCGAGGAGGTCCACGGCCTGTGTGAGCGACTCGCGCAGGGTGGCCCCGGTGGTGATGAGGTAGTCCCAGAGGCCGAAGGTGCCGATCGGGGCGTCCTCGAGGATCAGGGGGCCGATGAGCGTGTGCGGTTCCAGCAGGACCAGGTTCTCCCAGACCGTCAGGAGCGACGGGGTCGAGACTCTGGCCAGATCGTCGGTCAGGACCTCGGGGGCGAGGTCCGGCAGGCGGGCGAGCCTGCCGGTGTCCGCACCGGTCATCGCGCCGACGAGGGAACGTGTGAGGTGGGCCGAAACCGTGCCGTTGATGACGGAGGACTGCATAGGAAGGCCGAGGCTACCAGCTGCGGCGAACTGGTATTCGAGCCCTCCGTTTCAGTGGCGGGACCCCTCGTCACGGGGCACGCCGGCCGCCTCCACCACGGTGGAGCCGCGCGGCGCGTGCCGTGCCCAGTCCACGATCCGTACCGCCGCACCGGCGGCCTCCTTGCCCCGGCAGTGCGCGTGGTGCCTGCGCGCGATGCCGTCCAGGTCGAGGTGGGGCGCGAAGGCGGGATGCGCCGCCAGCCGTCGCGCGTACGACCACAGATGCGGATGGTCGGTGATCCGGTACACCGCAGCGGCGTCCAGGTGCCAGCGGTGCACCGTGTCCAGCTGCACCAGCGTCACCCACACCTGCACGTCCGCGGCCGTGAGTTCCCCGCCGAGCACGTGCGGAGAGGAGGACAGGCGCTGCTCCAGGGCGTCCAGCCCGCGCAGCAGGGTGGCGAGCGCGGTGCCGCGCGCCGCCGCGTCGATGCGGGCCCGGCCGGCGCGCTGCGCCGCGGCGTTGATGCCCTGCTCGCAGAGCCGGGCGACGGCCGCGAGCTGTTCGTCGGCGCCCTCCGGGTACAGACGGGGGCCGGAGGCGCCGAACCGCCGGCTCAGGTCCTGGAGGATGTCGGCGGCGTGCGTGCTGACGATCCGGCCGGTCCAGCCGTCGCTGAGCACCGGCGCCACCGCCGGGCCGGGGTGCTGGTGCGAACTCGCCTCGTACAGCGGACGCAGCGCCGCGTACCCGCCGTCGGGCGCGTCGGGCACGGCGGGGAGCATCGTCAGCGGGAGGGCGTCCGCCAGCCCCAGCAGGCTGTGCGTGATCGCGATCTGCAGACAGCGCGGACAGGACAGCGCGAGGTGGAGCCGGTAGCGGTGCGGCACGGCCGGGTAGCCGCTGCGCGCGTCACGGCCGATCCTGCTCCGGAAGGACGGCGAGGGCACGGCGTTCGACGAAGGGGCGGACATGCGTCTCCCTGGGAGTTCTCTGTCACGGGCGTACGACGGTGACGGTCTGCCACGGCTCGGCGCGGCCGGGACCCCGGGGGGTGAGTGCGCGGAGGGCGGGCGCGCGGAGGATCAGGAGCGGGCGGACGCGGGCCGGCCGCCAGGGTGCAGGGGACTCGCCGCACTGCACACGCGCAGAAGGTCGATGTGGCGGCGGGACGTCAGCAGCGGCAGCGGCAGCACGGCGGTGTGTTCGCCGTCGGTGCCGCGGTCCAGTGCGGAGCAGCCCATGATTCCCTACCGGTTCACCAGGATTCGCCGATCTGGAGTCTCGATGCGTGTCGGGACGCTGTCAAGACCGCGGGTGGACCACGGGTGTCATTCCGGCGCCGCGCCGGCGTCCGCGGCCACGCGGGAATCCGATGTTGCCGGTGGAGCTGTCGGGCGTGTTGGAGCTGCGGGCCGCGACGCGGTAGCGGTTGCAGTACGAGTCGTGGCAGAGGTAGGAGCCGCCGCGCATCACACGGCTGGTTCCGGGCCCGAACCAGTCGGCGCACCATTCCCATACGTTGCCGACGACGTTGTGTAGGCCGAAGCCGTTGGGGTGGAAGGAATCCGCCGGCGCCGTGCCCTCGTAGCCGTCGTCCGCGGTGTTGAGGGTGGGGAAGTCGCCCTGCCAGATGTTGCACATGTGCCGGCCGCCCGGCGTGAGGTCGTCGCCCCACGGGTAGCGCCGCTGTTCGAGGCCGCCGCGGGCCGCGTACTCCCATTCGGCCTCGGTGGGCAGCCGGGTCCCGGACCAGGCGCAGTACGCCTGGGCGTCGTTCCACGAGACGTGCACTACGGGGTGGTCCTGGCGGGCGGTGACGGACGACCCGGCGCCCTCCGGTCGGCGCCAGCTCGAGCCGGGGACGGCCCGCCACCAGGAGACCGCGGCCACGGGCGGCGACACGGCGGCGACTTCGCGTACCGGCCCCTCACCGTCCGCCGGGAAGCCGTCGGGGTCGTCGGTGCCCATGAGGAAGCGCCCGCCCGGCAGTTCGATCAGCCCCCGGTCGGCCTGCTGCGCGGCGGCGGCACGGGGCGGCGGCGCCGAGGAGAGCGCGAGGGCGGTGGCGTCGCCGTGTCCCGGGGCGCAACAGGTGTGCATGGCGGGTCCGTCCGTGTCCCTTCAGCTTCCGACCAGGAGGCCGCGGGTGCGCAGGACCCGGCGTTCGAGGGGGCTGAAGATGAGGAGGTCGATGGCGATGCCGACGACGAGGATGAGGATGATGGCGAGGAAGACGCCGGGGAGGTCGATGTTGTTGCGGCCGTTTTCGAGGAGTTGGCCGAGGCCGAGGCCGAGGTCGGGGGAGCTGGCGATGATTTCGGCGGCCATGAGGGAGCGCCAGGAGAAGGCCCAGCCCTGCTTGAGGCCGGCGAGGTAGCCGGGGAGGGCGGCGGGCATGACGATGTGGCGGGCGCCGTGGAGTCCGGTGGCGCCGAGGGTGCGGCCGGCGCGGAGGTAGAGCGGGGGGATCTGGTCGATGCCGGAGACGAGGCCGTTGGCGATGGAGGGGACGGCTCCGAGGAGGATGACCGTGTACATCATGGCGTCGTTGAGGCCGAACCAGAGGACGGCGGGGGGTACCCAGGCGACGGAGGGCAGGGATTGCAGGCCTTGGAGGATGGGGCCGATCGCGGCGCGGACGAACTTGACGCGGGCGACGAGCAGTCCGAGCGGGGTGCCGATCGCCAGGGCGAGGAGGAAGCCGAGGAGGCCGCGGGAGACGCTGGTCCAGATGACTTCGAGCAGGGTGCCCTTGAGCCACATGTCGGCCAGGCTGTCCCACACCGCGGACAGCGCGGGCAGCTTGGTCTCCTCGGTGACCTTCAGCGAGACGAGCACCTGCCACACCAGGAGCACCAGGCTGATGGCCAGGACCGGCGGCAGGACCTTCTTCAGGAGGATCTCGCGCAGCGGCGTGCGGTGGGTCTGGACCGCGTCCAGGGCGTCCAGGCCGGCCTCCAGGCCCGCGAGGTCGTCCTGTCCGCCCTTGCCCGCGACCTTCGCGGTGGTGTCAGTGCTGGCCATGGCGGCGGATCTCCCCACGCAGGTGTTCAGTGATCTCGAGGGACAGTTCCGCCACGTCCGCGTCCTCGATGCGGCGCGGCTGGGGGATGTCCACGGTCCATTCCCTGGCGACCCGGCCGGGCCGTGAGGAGAGCAGGACCACGCGCTGGGCGAGGCGCAC
>NZ_JBHXNP010000198.1:0-4951 GCF_042719495.1 Streptomyces sp. NPDC058525 | reverse complement strand
GCCATTCCTTCGCCTTGAAGTGGTACGCGATCGGGAAGCTGGTGCACGCCGCCCGTCTGGGGCACCTGGACGCGGACGAGCGCAAGGACTTCCGCGAACAGTTCGGCGACACCTGGCACCTGGTCCAGACGATGCTCGGGCACCGCAGCGTCGAGACGACGAAGGAGGTCTACCTGGAGCCGTTTCGGACGCTGGAGGTCGAGATGCTCCTCGCGCACGCGGACGGGTTCCCCATCGAGACGTTCATGGCGAAGGCGTTCGCCGGGCATCCCCGGGTCCGCACGGATCCGCTGGCAGTGCTGGAGGTGGCTTCGTGAGCGGGCGGGGCCGCCGGGCGGCTCTTCCGGCGGCCGGGGCGGGAACACGACGTGGTGTGTTGCCGACACCGGCTGGGGAGCCGCTGGTGGTGAGGTGCTTCAGCCAGGACGGCACAGAGCACCAGGACTTCGACTTCACCCGCCTGTCCTCCCCGCCGGCCCTGAGGGACTCGCTGGTGGCGGGCTTCGAACGGCGCACCAGGCCGGGTGGTGGACTCGCCTCGCTTCGCAGCGTTGAGCACGCCTACCGGACAGTGGTCCAGTTCGACCGCTACATGGACACGCTCGCGCATCGGCCGCGCTCGATGGAACAGGTGGCTCCCGGGCACTTCGACGGGTTCTACGAGCACCGCCGGCAGATCGGAACTACAGCGGCCTGGGATCTGGCGGCGTTACGGCTGGCCCTGCTCAGGGCGGACGGTCTCAGCGAGGCTTTGGCCGCGAGACTGGCCGGGCCGATGCCCAAGCGGCACATCTACCCGGGCCAGAACAGCTACAGCAGGGCAGAGTTCAAGCGGATCGCGGACGCCATGAGGGTGGTGTTGCGGGCGGCGGCCTCCCGCATCCGGGAGAACCGGGAGGTCCTGCGGCGGTTCCGTGAGGGCGAGCTGGTCCCCGGCCGCGACCGGAACTTGGTCCGCAGGCTGGAGCTCCTGGAGCACGTCGACCGCTTCGCCGATGTTCCCCGCCGGGTTTCGACGGGCGGCTGGAAGCCCGGATCGCTCACGCCATATCCGTGGGTGACGGTTCGGGGGCCGGTGAAGGAGATCGTCTCCTGGCTGCACATGACGGTTGATGAGCTGGCGGCCGCTGCGGTGCTGCTGGCGGTGATGACGGGCGAGAACGCCTCGGTGATCTTCAATACTCCGGCGGTCCATCATCGCGCTGACGGGCACAGCGGGGCTCCGGCCACGGCCATCGTGGATCTCGTCAAGCCCCGCCGGGGCCGGCGGGCCCACATGAACCTGGCCCTGAGCGAGGTCCCGGACTGGATCAGCATCCCCGAAGACCCGGCAGGAATCTCGGCCCGGGACGAGCTCCACACGGCGTTCGGGCTCTATGCCCTGCTGCACGAGCTCACTGCCCGGTCTCGGGAGATGGCGGGCGGGAACCGACTGCTGGTCGGGCATTTCGTGAAGGGTGGCCGCGGCATCGGCCGGGGTGTTCGGGCCATGGCCAATGAGCACTGGCACTTCACCGAGCTGGCCAAGCGGTTCGCTCTGATGAACGATCCGGAGATCGGTGCCGACGGGGAGCCGCTGCCGGCGACTCCGCTGGTCCTGCGGCTGGACCGGCTGCGGATGACCTACATCGAGCTCCACCAGAAGCCCGTCGCGCACACCGAGCGGACAGCGGCGGGCACCTACCTGGCCCGAAACCGGGGAAACATCACCGAGTACCGCACGGTGGTCGCCGAGACCCTGGACGCGGAGGTCGCCAAGGCCCGCACCCGCACGGTGGTCTCGTCGATGTCCCGGGCGGATATCGAGCGGGCCCGCACCGATCTGGAGGCGGTCGCCGCCGAGCAGGGGGTCGAGCCGGCGACGCTGCGGCGGATGCTCGCGGGGGAACTCGACACGGTGTTGGCGGCCTGCACCGACAACACCAACGGCCCGCACACGCCGCCGGGGGAGCCGTGCCGGGCCTCTTTCATGCTCTGCCTGGGCTGCGAATGCGCCAGGGCCCTGCCCCGGCATCTCCCGCTCCAGGTGATCGTCCACGACCGCCTGGCGGCCAGACGCGAGGAGATGGACACCCTTCGGTGGGCTCAGCGGTTCGCTGGCCCTCATGCCCAGCTGGCCGACCTCCTCGACCAGCATGACGAGGCCGCCGTCGCTGATGCCCGCCGGCAGGCCGGTGAGGCAGACAGGGCTCTTGCCGACCGTTTCCTGAACCGGGAGCTCGACCTGCGATGACGTTGCCCGAGCCCACCCTCACCCAGGATCTGGATGCCGTTCCCGAGGGGACCCGGTGGCCCGAGGCGGACACGCTGGTGCTGCTGAGCCGCGATCTGAGGCCCGACACCGACCACGCACGCCTTTCCCGCTTCGCCGATGACCGCTGGGACCTCAACCCGGCGATCTTCGAGGACCACAAACGCTCGACCAGCCTGAACTTTGAGCTCATGCCCGGCCCGCTGCGGCAGGCTGCGAAGCACTACATCTGGCAGCTGATCAACCACGACAGACCCAAGTCGGTACGGGGCCGGACCCCGCGGCAGTCGATGGTCAGCATCGGGATCTTGTTCACGGCTCCGTTGCAGGCGGTCCTCACCTGGTTCGCCGCTCATGGAGTGCGGCAGTTCTGTGAGATCACCCCCGTCTTGCTCGACGACTACCTAGAGGCGCTGAGAGAGGACGAGGTCAGCGTTGACCGCCGCTATCGGCGGATCACCGAAGTCCGCCGGCTCTGGGCCTACCGTGATGTCCTGCCGCCCTCGATGCGGCTTCCGGATGCCCCGCCCTGGGGCGGGGAGGACACCAAGGACCTTCTGGGCCGCACCCGCGGTGACAGGGAGAACCTCACCCCCAGGATCGGGGAAGCGCGGATGCAGACGCTGCTGCACTGGGCGGTCCGGTTCGTCGAGGATTTCTCGCAGGACATCCTGGCCGCACATACAGAGCAGCTGGAGCGGCACAGTCGTACGCCCGAGATGCGGCGACGGTCCGGGACACAGGGACAGGGCCGTCACCAGAAGGGCGAGCTGAGGGCGAAAGTGGCCGCCTACCTCGAAGATCTGCGCGAGCGAGGACAGCCTCTTCCCGGGAGGCGTTGCGACGACGGCCGGATCGAGGTCCGCTGGCGGCACATCGCGGCGATCTTGAACTGTTCGACGTCGATCCAGCACACGTTTACCGGACAGATGATCACCGAGTCGGGTCTGCCTCTCTCCGCGGACACCTTCCTCGACGCCCCCATCACCGGTCTCCTGGACGGATTGCCTTGGCGGGAGCGACCCGTCACCCGGGCCGAGGCGCCGCGGCTGGCTCGCCTTCTCAGCTCGGCATGCTTCATCGTCGTCGCCTACCTCAGCGGCGCGAGAGTCGGGGAAGTCCTCAACCTCCGCCGCGGCTGCGTCAGGCACGACAAGGCCACCGGCCTCTGGCTGATGGAAGGGCTCTACTTCAAAGGCGTCGAGGACGAGGACGGAAACAAGATCCCGGCAGGCCAGATCCGCCCCGACCCATGGGTGGTCATCGAGGTGGTCGCCCAAGCCGTCGGCGTGCTGGAGCGGCTCCACCCCAGCCCCCTGCTCTTCCCGAAAAAGATCGAACCTCACCATCTCGGCTGGAAGGTGAGTAAACGCCGTGGTCAGGCCCGCAGTGACCGCGCGATGGCCGGTGACCTGGAAGGGCTCGTCAGCTGGATCAACGACGAGTGCGGCCGGCTCGGACGCACCGACCACATCCCGGATGACGGACGGGGACCCCTGGCGCCCAGCCGGTTCCGTCGCACGTTGGCTTGGTTCATCCGCCGGCGCCCCCGCGGACTGATCGCCGCGACGGTTCAGTACGGTCACGCCCACACCCGGATGCTCCAGGGTTACGCCGGCACCTACGACTCCGGATTTCCCGACGAGTACGCCTTCGAGGACTGGCTCTTCCGCATCGAGGGCCTGGCCGAGGACGAACGGGAACTGCTGGCCGGGGAACACGTCAGCGGCCCGGCCGCCGACACCTACCGCTCCCGCGTCACCGCCGCGAACCGCGAGTTCGCCGGCCGGGTCCTGGCAAGAGACCGGCAAGCCCGGGACCTGCTCGGCAACCCCTTGCTCCAGATTCACCACGGCGAGGGCATGACCTGCGTCTTCGACCCCACGACAGCCGCCTGCCAGATCCGCGGCACCGCCGAGGACCCGATGGTCACCCCGGACACCGACGACTGCCGGCCCAAGTGCCCCAACCTGGCCCGCACCGACCGCGACATCGAATACGTCCGGCGCCAGGCCAAGCACTTCGAGGACCTCGTGGCGGATCCCCTGGCCCCACCGATCCGTCACGAACGCGAGCGACACGAACTCACCCGCCTGAAGTCGATCATCGACATCCACGACCAGGGACACATCCGACCATGACCACCTTCCCCTTCGACCACGAGACCGACCCAGGCCGCAGGGCCATCCTGGCCGCGATGAACCGGCTCTTCGCCGGGACCCCACAACGATCCACCGGGCGTCTCAACGTCTCCCAGCTGGCCATCGAGGCCGGAGTCAAACGCTGGCAGCTGACCCACCAGCACACCGATCTCAAGGACCTCTTCCAAGCCCGAGCCGAGGAGCACGAAACCCACAGGACAGCGCAGGTCCGAGCTGCGGACGAGTTCGTCGAACTGAAAAAGAAGCACGCTGACCTGCAAGCGCACTGCCGATCCCTGGAGGAGCGACTCGGTATCTATGCCACGGCCCTGCACCTCATCACGCTGGAGAACGCGGCTCTCGCCGAGCGCGGTGACCAGGCCGCGAAGGTCCGCCCGCTGGTTCGCCAGCGCTGAAGACCGTTCTCCCCGACTCGCTGACACCCAGGCGTTCGAGGGCAACAGTCCTGTTGCCTCCCTTGCCCTTCAGCTGCATACGGTGATCTGGGCAAAGGCGGGAAGTCTCTGTCGAATCCGAAGCGCCACACTGGCGGGAGAAC
>NZ_JBHXNP010000197.1:0-5129 GCF_042719495.1 Streptomyces sp. NPDC058525 | reverse complement strand
AACCATGTGGCACGAGACCCCGCCCCGGGGGGCGCCTCCGGATGTCCTCTGGCGCTTCCCGGTAACGGCTGCCGCGGACCCCGCTGGGGCCCGCGGCCCGCCGGCCGGGGGCCGTCCCCCCCGGCCGGACTCTTGCGGGCACCTCCCAGCCTGTGGCCGGGGGAGCTTCAGGCCTGCGCGGAGATCCGCGCGAGGCGCTGGGCCTCTTGCCGCGTGGACACCGCGATGGCGTCCTCGTCGGCGAAGAGCAGCCGGTTGTTCTCGACGATCTGCTTGCCGTTGACGAACGAAGCCGTCACCGGGGCGGCCGCACCGAAGACCAGCGCGGTGACCGGGTCGGCGATCGAGGAGTGCAGGAACGTGCTCAGGTTCCACATCACGAAGTCGGCGCACTTGCCGACCTCGAGCGAGCCGATGTTGTCGGCGCGGCCGAGGACCTGGGCGCCGCCGTACGTACCGAGGCGCAGGGCCTGGCGCGCGTTCAGGGCGCGCTCGCGGTGGACCGTGTTCAGGCGGTTGATCAGCAGCGCGTTGCGCAGCTCGGTGTGCAGCTCACCGGACTCGTTGGAGGCGGTGCCGTCCACGCCGAGGCCGACCGGGACACCGGCGGCGAGCATGTCCGGGACGCGGGCGATGCCGGCGGCCAGACGGGCGTTGGAGGACGGGCAGTGCGCGACACCGGTCTTGGTGCGGGCGAACGCGGCGATGTCGGAGTCGTTCATGTGGACGCTGTGCGCCATCCACACGTCCTCGCCGAGCCAGCCGGTCGACTCGAAGTAGTCGGTCGGGCCCATGCCGAACAGTTCCTTGCAGAACTGCTCTTCCTCGACGGTCTCCGAGCCGTGCGTGTGCATGCGCACACCCAGGCGGCGGGCCAGCTCGGCGCCCTGCTTCAGCAGCTCGGTCGAGACCGAGAAGGGGGAGCAGGGGGCGACGGCGACCTGCGTCATCGAGTCGAAGGAGGCGTCGTGGTGCTTCTTGACGGTCGCCTCGGTGTCGGCGAGCGCACCCTCGAGGGTCTCGACGGCGTGGTCCGGCGGCAGGCCGCCGTCCTTCTCGCTGCGGTCCATCGAGCCGCGGGCGAGGGTGAACCGTACGCCCATCTCGGAGGCGGCGCGGATGATCGAGCCGGAGAGGTCGCCGGAGCCCTTGGGGAACACGTAGTGGTGGTCCATGGCGGTGGTGACGCCGCCCTTGGCCATCGCGGCGAGGGAGCCCTGCGCGGCCGTGTACGTCATCTGCTCGTCGATGCGCGCCCACGTCGGGTACAGCGCGACGAGCCAGTTGAAGAGGTTGTGGTCGGTGGCCAGACCACGCGTGATCCACTGGTAGAAGTGGTGGTGGGTGTTGACCAGGCCGGGGGTGACGAGGTGACCCGTGCCGTCGATGCGGCGGACCACGTTCTCGAGGTTCTCGGGGGCTTTGCCCGCACCGATCGACTCGATCTTGTTGCCGGCGACGACCACGTGGCCCGAGGCGTACTCGGTGTCGTTCGCGTCGACGGTCGCGATCGCACAGTTCTCGATGACGATGCGCTCGACCGCGCTGTCAAGGGCTGCCGATGCTGCCATGGGACTTCCTCGTGCTTTCAGTGGCGGTGCGGGCACGGCAAGGCCCAGGAGATTTGAGTGCCGGAGCCGGGGGCCTTGACAGCTGACAGTACTGCCGCCCCGAGTGATGCGTCCGGGTGCCGATTCAGGAAGCTGAAGGTGTGTCGCGGTCCCGGGGCCACTGCGGAGCCCCGGGACGCGCGTGCCGCATCAGAGGTTGGTCATGTCCACGGGGATACGGGCGTCAACGCCGTCCCGGAGAACAGTGGCCTCGATCAGACCGTACGGGCGGTCCGCGGCGAAGTAGACCTCGTTGTCGTTCTTGAGGCCGAACGGCTCAAGGTCGACGAGGAAGTGGTGCTTGTTCGGGAGCGAGAAGCGGACCTCGTCGATCTCCGAACGGTGGTTGATGATGCGCGAACCCATCTGGTACAGGGTCTGCTGCAGCGAGAGGGAGTAGGTCTCCGCGAAGGCCTGGAGCATGTGCTTCTTGGTCTCGGCGTAGGACTTCTCCCAGTTGGGCATCCGCTGCTCGTCGTCCGACCAGTTGAAGCGCCAGCGGGCCGACACCTGGGTGGCCAGGATGCGGTCGTAGGCCTCCTTCAGCGTCGTGTACTTGTCCTTCACGTAACCCCAGAACTCGGAGTTCGTGGAGTTCATGACGACCAGGTCCTTGAGGCCGGAGATGACCTCCCAGTTCTTGCCGTCGTACGTGATCTGGGTGACGCGGGTCTCCATGCCCTGGCGGACGAAGGAGTGGTTCACCTCGTCGGAGCCGATGAACTTGGAGTTGGCGTCCGAGGTGGCGATCCGGTCCCAGGAGTACTCCTCGATCCGGATGCGCGCCTTCTGGATCGGCTCCTGGCTGCCCACGAACCAGCGCGCCAGGTGGATGCCGAACTGCTCGGCGGACTCGATGCCGTACTCCTTGGCGAACGCGTACACCGTGTTCTTGGTGGTGTCCGTCGGCAGGACGTTGGCGTTCGAGCCGGAGTAGTGGACGTCGTCCATGTCGCCGGAGAGGGCGACCGAGACGTTCAGGTCCTTGATGTGGTGGGTGTCGCCGTCCCGCGTGATCTTGACGACGCGGTTCTCTGCCTTGCCGTACTGGTTCTGGCCCAGAATCGTGGCCATGCTAGCTCCCTCGGTAAACGGAGTAGCCGAACGGGTTGAGCAGCAGCGGTACGTGATAGTGCTCGCCCGGGTTCACCGCGAAGGTGATGGTGACCTCGGGGAAGAACGCACCGCTGTCCCTTACGCGGGGGGCGTCCTGCTGCGCCTCGGCTTGCTTCTTACTGAAGTACGTCTCGGTCTCGAAGTCGAGACGCACGTGGGTGGTGCCCTCCGGCAGCGCCGGCAGGTCCTTGCAACGCCCGTCGGCGTCGGTGGCGGAGCCGCCCAGGGCCGCCCACTCGCCGTCTAGCCCGGTGCGGGCCGACAGGGAGATGGCGACGCCCTCGGCGGGCTTGCCGATGCTGGTGTCCAGGATGTGCGTGGACACCGAATTTCTCGGCGATGCCGCGGTCTCTGTGCTCATGGTGGTCACTCTCCTTCTTCTGCGAGTTCGGCGAGGCGGGTCAGCCGGATGTTGTTGATCTTGACGAGCTCACCGCGGGCGATCTCTCGCTCCTGTTCCGGCGAGTTGTCGATCCGGACCTTGACCGCGTCCCGCATGAACTCACCGGTCGCACCGGTGGCGCAGATGAGGAAGACGTGGCCGAACTTCTCCTGGTAGGCCAGGTTCAGTTCGAGGAGCTCGTTCTTGAGCTCCTCCGAGGCGCCGGCCATGCCACGCTGCTCGCGGGCGGAGGTCGGGTCTCCCGGCTTCGGCCGGCCGATCGGCGCGTGGCCTCCCATTGCTTCGCCCAGGTCCGCCGCGGTGAGCTCCGCCATGGCGGAGGCATTGGCGGCGAACAGGGAATCGGCGCTGGCGAAGGGGCGCTGGGCGAGCAGTTTGCCCACCCATGCCGAGCTGGCGCACACCTCGTGCAGCTCGGCCGCGGCCGCGCTGTCGTCCAAGGCGTTGAACCGGGTGAGACCCGGGGTCGGACTCGAAGTCACGGTAGGCCTCCGTGGCCTGTTGTTGCTTTGACGGGCTGCGCATAGCTAACGCCCTCGACAACACGGCGTCAACACTTTGTTGAAACTTCGCGTACACAAAAGCCGCCGCCCGGATGAATTGGGCGGCGGCTCGTCACTGTAGGTCAGACTGCGTTCACGCTTGGCTTCACTCTTGGGCGGTCTTGTTCGGATTTTCCCGGTTCAGATAGTTGTAAACCGTGAAGCGGCTTACGCCCAGAGCCGCCGCGACCGTTTCCACGCCATGCCGTACGGAGAAGGCGCCCCGCGCCTCCAGTATCCGCACCACGTCCTGCTTGGCCTTCCGGTCGAGCCGGGACAACGGTACGCCGTGCCGGCGCTCCAGCGCGGCCAGGATGTGGTCCAGCGAGTCCGAGAGCTGGGGCAGGCGCACGGCCAGCAGGTCCCGCCCCTCCCAGCTGAGCACGACGTCGTCGGGCTGGGCCAGGGCCGGATCCATCAGCTCGCCGCCCATCGCGTCCACCAGTGGCTTGACCGCGGTGACGAAGGGGTGGTCGCGGGGCTCGGTCACGGCGTGTCCTCCCCGAGCACGTTGACCTGGAGCGAGACCCGCGTGGCTCCGGCCTCCAGGGAATCGCGCAGCAGCTCGCCCACCGCGGCCAGCACCCGGTCGGCCTCGCCTTCCGCGGTATTGCCGAACGGGCCGACGTCCACCGCGTCCAGCTGGGCCTTCTGGATGACCTCGCGAGCGGCCACGGCATGGGCAGGGGCCTCTTCGAGATCGAAGGGCTCGGTCGTGAACTCCACTCTCAATCGCACACTCGCCAAGCTACCGGGCACTCGGCGCTTTTCGGGAGCCCGCACTTGACAGCCGCGCGAACCTCCATGCAGTCTTCCATCAAGCAGAAACTAACTTCCGCAATACGGAAGGAGCGCACACCCCTCATGGGATACACGGACCAGCGCTTCGATGTAAACCTGTCGATCCTCTTCACGGAACTCCCGCTTCTGGAGCGTCCCGCGGCTGCCGCCGCGGCGGGCTTCACGGCGGTCGAGCTGTGGTGGCCCTGGATCGAGACCCCCACCCCCGCGCAGGCGGAGCTCGACGCCCTCAAGAAGGCTCTCGAGGACGCCGGCACCCAGCTGGTGGGCCTGAACTTCTACGCCGGCCAACTGCCGGGCCCGGACCGCGGTGCGGTATCGGTGCCCGGTGAGGAGTCGGAGCGCTTCAACGCCAACATCAACGTGGCCGCCGACTTCGCGGCCTCGGTCGGCTGCAAGGCGCTGAACGCCCTCTACGGCAACCGCGTCGAAGGCGTGGACCCGGCCGTACAGGACGAGCTCGCGCTGAAGAACCTGGTCGTGGCGGCCCGGGCCGCCGACCCCGGCGGCGCGCGCCGACAGGTCGGGGCCCGCAACAAGCCCCGGCTCATAAAAAAAAAAGACGCTGCCGGCGAGAGGGTGGGTGTAGAACTCGGAGGTCGCGGTGTCCTGAAAGGCCGGGGCGGGGGGGCGGGGGCGGGCGGCGGGGGGGGGGGG
>NZ_JBHXNP010000196.1:2599-5148 GCF_042719495.1 Streptomyces sp. NPDC058525 | reverse complement strand
AGTGCTTGCAGGCAATTACACAGCGAGGACGCAGTGGACGGTCGGTCTTATTCCGACATGATCGTCCCGCTCTACGTGATGTGTGCACCCGATTACGGGTAAACATTCATGGAGAGTTTGATCCTGGCTCAGGACGAACGCTGGCGGCGTGCTTAACACATGCAAGTCGAACGATGAAGCCCTTCGGGGTGGATTAGTGGCGAACGGGTGAGTAACACGTGGGCAATCTGCCCTTCACTCTGGGACAAGCCCTGGAAACGGGGTCTAATACCGGATACCACTCCTGCCTGCATGGGCGGGGGTTGAAAGCTCCGGCGGTGAAGGATGAGCCCGCGGCCTATCAGCTTGTTGGTGGGGTAATGGCCCACCAAGGCGACGACGGGTAGCCGGCCTGAGAGGGCGACCGGCCACACTGGGACTGAGACACGGCCCAGACTCCTACGGGAGGCAGCAGTGGGGAATATTGCACAATGGGCGAAAGCCTGATGCAGCGACGCCGCGTGAGGGATGACGGCCTTCGGGTTGTAAACCTCTTTCAGCAGGGAAGAAGCGAAAGTGACGGTACCTGCAGAAGAAGCGCCGGCTAACTACGTGCCAGCAGCCGCGGTAATACGTAGGGCGCAAGCGTTGTCCGGAATTATTGGGCGTAAAGAGCTCGTAGGCGGCTTGTCACGTCGGATGTGAAAGCCCGAGGCTTAACCTCGGGTCTGCATTCGATACGGGCTAGCTAGAGTGTGGTAGGGGAGATCGGAATTCCTGGTGTAGCGGTGAAATGCGCAGATATCAGGAGGAACACCGGTGGCGAAGGCGGATCTCTGGGCCATTACTGACGCTGAGGAGCGAAAGCGTGGGGAGCGAACAGGATTAGATACCCTGGTAGTCCACGCCGTAAACGTTGGGAACTAGGTGTTGGCGACATTCCACGTCGTCGGTGCCGCAGCTAACGCATTAAGTTCCCCGCCTGGGGAGTACGGCCGCAAGGCTAAAACTCAAAGGAATTGACGGGGGCCCGCACAAGCGGCGGAGCATGTGGCTTAATTCGACGCAACGCGAAGAACCTTACCAAGGCTTGACATATACCGGAAAGCATTAGAGATAGTGCCCCCCTTGTGGTCGGTATACAGGTGGTGCATGGCTGTCGTCAGCTCGTGTCGTGAGATGTTGGGTTAAGTCCCGCAACGAGCGCAACCCTTGTCCTGTGTTGCCAGCATGCCCTTCGGGGTGATGGGGACTCACAGGAGACCGCCGGGGTCAACTCGGAGGAAGGTGGGGACGACGTCAAGTCATCATGCCCCTTATGTCTTGGGCTGCACACGTGCTACAATGGCCGGTACAATGAGCTGCGATACCGTGAGGTGGAGCGAATCTCAAAAAGCCGGTCTCAGTTCGGATTGGGGTCTGCAACTCGACCCCATGAAGTCGGAGTCGCTAGTAATCGCAGATCAGCATTGCTGCGGTGAATACGTTCCCGGGCCTTGTACACACCGCCCGTCACGTCACGAAAGTCGGTAACACCCGAAGCCGGTGGCCCAACCCGTAAGGGAGGGAGCTGTCGAAGGTGGGACTGGCGATTGGGACGAAGTCGTAACAAGGTAGCCGTACCGGAAGGTGCGGCTGGATCACCTCCTTTCTAAGGAGCACAGTACCGATTGCAGACAAACGTTCTGCACGGTCAGCTCATGGGTGGAACGTTGATTAGTTGGCACGGTTTCTGAAACCTCCTGTAAGTACTGCTTCGGCGTGGAACACAGTGTGAGTGGACGGGATCGTGCTTGGCACGTTGTTGGGTCCTGAAGGTACGGCCGTATGGTCATGTCTTCAGTGCCGGCCCCAGTGAACTTGTTCCTTTCGAGGTGCAGGGTGATGGGTGGCTGGTCGTTGTTTGAGAACTACACAGTGGACGCGAGCATCTGTGGCCAAGTTTTTAAGGGCGCACGGTGGATGCCTTGGCACCAGGAACCGATGAAGGACGTGAGAGGCCGCGATAGGCCCCGGGGAGCTGCCAACTGAGCTTTGATCCGGGGGTGTCCGAATGGGGAAACCCGGCAGTCGTCATGGGCTGTCACCCATGCCTGAACACATAGGGCATGTGGAGGGAACGAGGGGAAGTGAAACATCTCAGTACCCTCAGGAAGAGAAAACAACCGTGATTCCGGGAGTAGTGGCGAGCGAAACCGGATGAGGCCAAACCGTATGCGTGTGATACCCGGCAGGGGTTGCGCATGCGGGGTTGTGGGAATGAGCTTGATCGGTCTGCCGGCCGGTCGGCGAGTCAGAAACCGTTGATGTAGTCGAAGGACATGCGAAAGGTCCGGCGTAGAGGGTAAGACCCCCGTAGACGAAACATCAGCGGCTTGCTTGCTCATCTCCCAAGTAGCACGGGGCCCGAGAAATCCCGTGTGAATCTGGCGGGACCACCCGCTAAGCCTAAATATTCCCTGGTGACCGATAGCGGATAGTACCGTGAGGGAATGGTGAAAAGTACCGCGGGAGCGGAGTGAAATAGTACCTGAAACCGTGTGCCTACAAGCCGTGGGAGCGTCGCTGTA
>NZ_JBHXNP010000196.1:0-2506 GCF_042719495.1 Streptomyces sp. NPDC058525 | reverse complement strand
GCAGTCGTGACTGCGTGCCTTTTGAAGAATGAGCCTGCGAGTTAGCGGTGTGTAGCGAGGTTAACCCGTGTGGGGAAGCCGTAGCGAAAGCGAGTCCGAATAGGGCGATTGAGTTGCACGCTCTAGACCCGAAGCGGAGTGATCTAGCCATGGGCAGGTTGAAGCGGAGGTAAGACTTCGTGGAGGACCGAACCCACCAGGGTTGAAAACCTGGGGGATGACCTGTGGTTAGGGGTGAAAGGCCAATCAAACTCCGTGATAGCTGGTTCTCCCCGAAATGCATTTAGGTGCAGCGTCGTGTGTTTCTTGCCGGAGGTAGAGCACTGGATAGGCGATGGGCCCTACCGGGTTACTGACCTTAGCCAAACTCCGAATGCCGGTAAGTGAGAGCACGGCAGTGAGACTGTGGGGGATAAGCTCCATGGTCGAGAGGGAAACAGCCCAGAGCATCGACTAAGGCCCCTAAGCGTACGCTAAGTGGGAAAGGATGTGGAGTCGCAGAGACAACCAGGAGGTTGGCTTAGAAGCAGCCACCCTTGAAAGAGTGCGTAATAGCTCACTGGTCAAGTGATTCCGCGCCGACAATGTAGCGGGGCTCAAGCGTACCGCCGAAGTCGTGTCATTGCAGCAATAGGGCCAACGCCCGCTGTGATGGGTAGGGGAGCGTCGTGTGCCGGGTGAAGCAGCAGCGGAAGCTAGTTGTGGACGGTTCACGAGTGAGAATGCAGGCATGAGTAGCGATACACACGTGAGAAACGTGTGCGCCGATTGACTAAGGGTTCCTGGGTCAAGCTGATCTGCCCAGGGTAAGTCGGGACCTAAGGCGAGGCCGACAGGCGTAGTCGATGGACAACCGGTTGATATTCCGGTACCCGCTTTGAAACGCCCAATATCGAATCAGGCGATGCTAAGTCCGTGAAGCCGTTCCGGACCCTTCGGGGAAAGGAAAGTGGTGGAGCCGACGAACCAGACTTGTAGTAGGTAAGCGATGGGGTGACGCAGGAAGGTAGTCCAGCCCGGGCGGTGGTTGTCCCGGGGTAAGGGTGTAGGCCGAGGGGTAGGCAAATCCGTCCCTCGTTAAGGCTGAGACCTGATGCCGAGCCGATTGTGGTGAAGTGGATGATCCTATGCTGTCGAGAAAAGCCTCTAGCGAGTTTCATGGCGGCCCGTACCCTAAACCGACTCAGGTGGTCAGGTAGAGAATACCGAGGCGTTCGGGTGAACTATGGTTAAGGAACTCGGCAAAATGCCCCCGTAACTTCGGGAGAAGGGGGGCCATCACTGGTGATCGGACTTGCTCCGTGAGCTGGGGGTGGCCGCAGAGACCAGCGAGAAGCGACTGTTTACTAAAAACACAGGTCCGTGCGAAGCCGTAAGGCGATGTATACGGACTGACGCCTGCCCGGTGCTGGAACGTTAAGGGGACCGGTTAGTGCGCTTTCGGGCGTGCGAAGCTGAGAACTTAAGCGCCAGTAAACGGCGGTGGTAACTATAACCATCCTAAGGTAGCGAAATTCCTTGTCGGGTAAGTTCCGACCTGCACGAATGGCGTAACGACTTCTCGACTGTCTCAACCATAGGCCCGGTGAAATTGCACTACGAGTAAAGATGCTCGTTTCGCGCAGCAGGACGGAAAGACCCCGGGACCTTTACTACAGTTTGATATTGGTGTTCGGTTCGGCTTGTGTAGGATAGGTGGGAGACTTTGAAGCGGCCACGCCAGTGGTTGTGGAGTCGTCGTTGAAATACCACTCTGGTCGTGCTGGATGTCTAACCTCGGTCCGTGATCCGGATCAGGGACAGTGTCTGATGGGTAGTTTAACTGGGGCGGTTGCCTCCCAAAGGGTAACGGAGGCGCCCAAAGGTTCCCTCAGCCTGGTTGGCAATCAGGTGTTGAGTGTAAGTGCACAAGGGAGCTTGACTGTGAGACCGACGGGTCGAGCAGGGACGAAAGTCGGGACTAGTGATCCGGCGGTGGCTTGTGGAAGCGCCGTCGCTCAACGGATAAAAGGTACCCCGGGGATAACAGGCTGATCTTCCCCAAGAGTCCATATCGACGGGATGGTTTGGCACCTCGATGTCGGCTCGTCGCATCCTGGGGCTGGAGTCGGTCCCAAGGGTTGGGCTGTTCGCCCATTAAAGCGGTACGCGAGCTGGGTTTAGAACGTCGTGAGACAGTTCGGTCCCTATCCGCTGTGCGCGTAGGAATATTGAGAAGGGCTGTCCCTAGTACGAGAGGACCGGGACGGACGAACCTCTGGTGTGCCAGTTGTCCTGCCAAGGGCATGGCTGGTTGGCTACGTTCGGGAGGGATAACCGCTGAAAGCATCTAAGCGGGAAGCCTGCTTCAAGATGAGTATTCCCACCTCCTTGAGAGGGTAAGGCTCCCAGTAGACGACTGGGTTGATAGGCCAGATGTGGAAGCCCGGTAACGGGTGAAGCTGACTGGTACTAATAGGCCGAGGGCTTGTCCTCAGTTGCTCGCGTCCACTGTGTTAGTTCTGAA
>NZ_JBHXNP010000195.1:0-5200 GCF_042719495.1 Streptomyces sp. NPDC058525 | reverse complement strand
AGCCCGTCACCGATCACCGGCAACGCCACATTCAGAATCGAGAAATCAACCGCCAGCATGAACTGCGCCACCAGCAGCACCACAAGCACCAGCTTGAGGCGTCCGTCCAGACGGACCGGCCCCCCGGCTCCTCCCCCCTCCCCTGCACCCGCGTCAACACGCGCTCCCTCGACAACCGACATCGCCATACATCCTTTCCATCACAACGGAGGCCTTCTGCGTTGAAGGCCGGTACTTGCCGGGG
Organism: Streptomyces sp. NPDC058525; assembly: GCF_042719495.1. NCBI lineage: Bacteria > Bacillati > Actinomycetota > Actinomycetes > Kitasatosporales > Streptomycetaceae > Streptomyces > Streptomyces sp. NPDC058525. The sequence continues at coordinate 4,956 of NZ_JBHXNP010000195.1, read as the reverse complement.
AAGCCGGCTCAGGCAGGGGTTTGCGCCGAGGCGCGGCGCCTTAGTTCTTCGGACAGTTCCTGCCAGTCCCGCGCGCACTGGGCGGCCGCGGCGGCCGCCGTCTCGGCGCGGTACGGGGGTATCGCGGCGACGATCCGCTCCCACTGGCGCAGTCCGCTCACCTGGAGGTCGAGCATGCGCAGCAGGAGCCTTCCCGCTTCGCTCAGCCTGAGCAGGGGGTCCTTGCAGAGGCTGGTGACCAGTGCGGGCAGTGGCTGCCCGCGGCCCCGGGCGGGCACCGGGTCCGGCGGCGGGGCGGGGCCGTTGGCGGAGCGCCGCTGGGCGGCGGGCACGGGATCCGCTCCCTCGCCGATCCTGCGCCGGACGTCCCGTACGGTCGAGGGCGCGATGCCCGCCTCCCGCGCGATCTGCCGCAGCGAGGCCGTGGGGTGTCCGGCGAGCAACCGGGCCGCGGCTTCCCTGCCGCGTACGGGATCGGCCGGCCGGATGCGGCCGTCCTGGCCGACGCGGCCCGGGGGGTCGGGCGCGGGACCGGCGCGGCGGCGCAGCGATCCGACGGTCTTGGCCGCCAGCCCGGTGCGCTGCGCGATGCCGCGGTCGGACCAGTCCGGGTGGGACCGCAGGATGCGCAGGGCAGCGGCCGTCCGCTCGGCGTGCGTGAGTGGGAGCCCGTGGCTGATGTTGGCCTCGACGGCGAGGACGAACGCGTCCTCGGGCGTGCCGTCGAAGTACGTGACCGCCACCGTGTCCTGCCCGCGCAGTTCGGCGGCCCGCAGCCGGTGCGTTCCGTCGATGATCCGCATGGTGCCGCGGTGCACGAGCAGCGGGGGCAGCATCCGGCCGGAGTGGGCGAGGCCTTGAGCGTGGCTCTCGTCCACGCGGACGACGCGTGGGGAGTCCGCGGAGAGCAGCGCGCCGACCGGCACCTCGACGACGCTGTCGGAGGTGGTCGGCGTGCTCATCGCGTGGGGCTTGCCCATGGTGTTCACCTCCCTTCGTGCACTCGCTGTTTCGGCTGCCGGTCCGTCGCCGGCCCCGGGGAAGAAATTACGTAACTACCGTTCGGTAACCCAGCTGGCCGCCGAACTCCGTTGAGATTTGGGCAACTTGGCGAAGTAGCCGCCTCGCGGGGTGGGCGACCGCGGAGAATCCCCGGTCGCCCACCGAGCCGCCCTCACACCCCGGCCAGTTCCTCCGCGCGCACGAACTCCCGCAGCCAGGCGAGGAATCCGGGCCCAAGGTCCTCTCGCTCGCAGGCGAGCCTGACCGTCGCGCGCAGGTACTCGGCACGGTCCCCGGTGTCGTAGCGCCGGCCGGAGAAGACGACTCCGTGCACGGGCCGGCCCGCCTGGACGAGGGTGCGCAGCGCGTCCGTCAGCTGGATCTCGCCGCCGCGTCCGGGGCTCGTACCCCGCAGGACCTCGAAGATCTCGGGGTCGAGGAGGTAGCGGCCGATGATGGCGAGGTTGCTGGGCGCGGTGCCGGGTTCGGGCTTCTCGACCAGGTCGGTGATGCGTACGCCCCCGGCGCCCGACGGCCCGTCCACGGCGGCGCATCCGTACTGGTGGATCGCGTCCGGATCCACCTCCATGAGGGCGACGACGCTGCCGCCGTGCCGGGCGCGGACCTCGGCCATGCGGGCCAGCAGCGGGTCCCGGGGGTCGATCAGGTCGTCGGCCAGGAGTACGGCGAACGGCTCCCGGCCCACGTGCGGGGCGGCGCAGAGCACGGCGTGGCCGAGCCCCTTGGGGTCCCGCTGGCGCACGTAGTGGATGTCGGCGAGCTCGGTGGAGGCGCAGACGCTGTCGAGCTTGTCCTGGTCCCCGCGGCGCTGGAGGGCTTCCTCCAGCTCGTAGTTGCGGTCGAAGTGGTCCTCGAGCGGGCGCTTGTTGCGTCCGGTGACCATGAGGATGTCGGACATCCCCGCCGCGACCGCCTCTTCCACCACGTACTGGATGGCGGGCTTGTCGACCACCGGCAGCATTTCCTTGGGGGTGGCCTTGGTCAGCGGGAGGAATCGCGTTCCGAGTCCCGCAGCGGGGATGACTGCCTTGGTTATCCGATGAGGTGTGGAATTCATGCCGCTGACGCTAGAGCGTTCCGCGCGCCACCAGCCTGAATTCCCGTTGTTTTCCGCCTACTTAGGCATTTCCGCTTTCGGCCGGAGTCGCCGCGATGCCCCGCCGGACCAGCCGCCACAGCTCTCTGAGCTCGGCGACGACGGCGCCGCGGCTGCCGCCCGTCCGGCCGCGGCGCGCCCGTACGACGACCCCTCCCACCAGATGCGCCGTCAGCAGCGCGGCGGGGCGCGGGCCTACCTCGGGGCTCAACTGCCCCTCCTCGGCGGCCTGCTCGAGCAGCTCCGTGACCTCCGGATACCAGCAGCTGCACCAGGCGGGACCTGCGCCGACGCGCTCCTGGGTGAGCCGGGCGGCCGCGCGCACGACCGCGTCGTCCTCGATCAGGCAGCCCAGTTCGAGGACCAGCGCGGAGACGGTGTCCAGCGCCGGGCCGCCGCGGGCCGTGACGTCCTCGACCACTCTGCGGGTGGCCTCCCGCCCCGAGTCCGCGACGGCCGAGGCCAGTTCCCCCTTCGCGGAGAAGTGAAAGGTGAGCGCTCCTATGGATATCCCTGCGGACCTGCTCAGCTTGGATAATGACGTTCCGTCATATCCGTTGCGGTCGAATTCTGCGGCGGCCACCGAAATCAGATGATTACGGGTGCGCACGCCGCGCTCTTGCTTTACCACTGCACCATCACTGCCATCCGGGTCGTTCCTGACTCACCAGTACATCCTGTCTCGGGATGGCGACCTCCAGCGTCGCCCCGTGTGCCGGCCACGCACAACGCCGACTTGACGAAGAAGCACCCGCCCCCCTCCACCGCCGCCCTCGCGACGGAGCCCTGACCACCAACGTGCCCAAGTCGCGGGAAGGGCGCCACACCTACGCTAGAAAAAAAACGAACGTTCTGTACTCTGATGGTACCTACGACGCACGCCGGCGTCCGCAGCGAAGGGGGATACAGATGACGGCACACACGAGGACCAGAGCTCTGGCTGCCGGGGACACCACCCTGGACGAGTTCAGCGAGCGCCTCTTCGGCCATTTACCGAGAGCCGACCAACGCCGTTGGGCCCGGGTCTACTTGCAGGGACTGCTCACCACTCCGGGCAAGAAGTCGGTACGCCGGCTCGCCGCGTCCGTGACCGAGTCCCCCACCGCCTCCCAGTCCTTGCAGCAGTTCATCAACGCGAGCCCGTGGGAGTGGGATCCGGCCCGCACCGAACTGCTCCGCTGGGTGGAGGAGCGGCACAGGGTCCACGCCTGGACGATCGGGCAGGTGGCCTTCCCCAAGCGCGGCGAGCACTCGGTCGGCGTACACCGCCGCTTCGACCCGGCCGCCGGACGCATCGTCAACTGCCAGTACGGATACGGGCTCTTCCTGTCCCTCGGCGGCACGAACATGCCGGTCGACTGGCGGCTGGTCCTCCCCGAGAACTGGTCGGCGGACCCCACCCTGCGCCGCCGGGCACGCATCTCACCCGAGGTCGCGCACCAGACCCCGGAATCCCTGGTCCTCGAACTCATCGAGACGATCGCCGCCCGCACCTCGTCGGTACGCGCCCCCGTGATAGCCGACTTCAGCCGCCTGAACGGCGCCGCCGCGCTGATCGGCATGCTCGGCCGCCGCGGCCACGACTTCCTGGTCTCCGTACCGCCGACCCTCACGGTCTCCCCCGCCGGTCCGGTGCACGGCCCGGCCCATGGCCCGGCCCATGCGGCGGAGCCGGCGCGAATGCCGGTGCCGACGCCCGTGCGGGCACCGGCGCGGATGCCGGCACGGATGCCGGGCGGGATGCCGGTGCGTACGACGACCGCGGGTGACTTCGCGCGTCTGGGCAACACCAGCCATCCGTACGCCGCACGGCTGAGCGGCCCCGACGCGCGTCCGCAGCGGCTGCGCATCCACTCGGGGCTGGTCCGGGTACCGGGCGGCGAGACCGGGGTCCCCGGGGCCCAGCAGACCTACCGCCTGTTCGGCGAACGGCGGCCGGGGCCCGGCGTGCGGGGCGGGCCGGTCTGGCTCACCAACATGAGCCGCCACCGGATGGACGACCTGCTGTTCCTGGTCCGGCAGTCGGCGCAGACCTCGACGGTGCTGGGCACGCTGGCCGACGAGTTCGGCCTCCTCGACTTCGAAGGCCGCTCCTTCCCGGGGTGGCACCACCACATGACGCTGATGTCGGCCGCGTTCGCGTACAAGGCCGAAGCCGAGGCCGTGCCGGCGGCTCGGGAGCGCGTGGCCTGACGGCGCGGCGCGGCGTGACGGGGTTCGGGTGCGGCGCCGCTGCCGGGGCTCCGCCCCGGACCCTCCCCCAGACTCCGTCCGGGGGGACCCCCACGCCTCAAACGCCGGCGGGGCTGAATGCGGACGGGGTTCGGGTGCGGCGCCGTTGCCGGGGCTCCGCCCCGGACCCCGCGCCTCAAACGCCGGCGGGGCTGGATAGTGCGGCCCGAGCCGAAGGCGACGGCGGGGGCGACGGCGGGGGGCCACGGCGGGGGCCGGGATCGCCGCACTGCGGCAGACCCGGCCCCGCCGGCACGTCAGGCGCGGATCAGGGACAGGATCTCGTCGCGGACCTTCGCCAGGGTCGCCTCGTCGCGGGCCTCCACGTTCAGGCGCAGCAAAGGCTCGGTGTTCGAGGCGCGGACGTTGAACCACCAGTCGGCGCCCGTGGCCGTCAGACCGTCCAGCTCGTCCAGCTCCACGTCCGCACGGCCCCCGTACGCGGCCTTGACCGCCGCCAGCCGGCCCGCCTGGTCGGCGACCGTCGAGTTGATCTCACCCGAACCCGCATAGCGGTCGTACGAGGCCACCAGGCCCGACAGCGGGCCGTCCTGGCCGCCCAGGGCCGCCAGCACGTGCAGCGCCGCCAGCATCCCGGTGTCCGC
>NZ_JBHXNP010000194.1:0-5258 GCF_042719495.1 Streptomyces sp. NPDC058525 | reverse complement strand
TGGTCGCAGCCATCAACGAGTGGCTGTGACCAGCACTTTCACAACAGACCCTAGGCCAGCCGCCGATGTTCTGCCCCACCGTCACGGCCAAGAGGGCCGCCGATCCCGCGCCGACCATCAGGACCGCCCCTCGGCGGGTGATGGTGGGCAGTGCGGGCCGAGGTGACGCCAGACCGGTAGGGTCCGGTTGGCCCGCAGCGGCCGCCTGGCCCGGACCGGCTACCGGGTCCGGAGGATCCCGGTGACGAACTCGAACCCGGCTCCTCCCACCAGCAGCAGGAGGGACAGCCGTTCCAGTGCGTGACCGACCGAGCGGACCGGTGGCCACGCGAACAGTTTGGGAATCACCGACCACAGCTTGGCGAGCAGGACCGGGACCAGCACGATCCCGAGCGTGACATGGACTCCTTGGTTGAGCCGGTAGGCCCAGTACGGCGAGGTGGGCCAGGTGAACAGGTAGAACCCGAGCAGTCCCTTGCCGGGGGTCTGGTCGTTGACCGGGTCCAGGTCGGGGTTGTAGGCCGCGTAGGACAGCAGTCCGGTCACGAACAGGACGCTGATCCCGAACAGCAGGACCAGACCGAGCACGGCCGTCAGCCACGGCCCCCCGCAGGGGGCTGAGCCAAAAGTCCGGCCGGGACGGGCCCGGTGGCGGGCCGGCGTCCAGCAGCAGGCGCATACGCGCGGGAACGCGTACCTTCTTCTGCCGCCCGTCGGACGGGCGTTCATGGAGCCCGGCCGATCCACGTGTCGGCCCGCCGCTCGGACGGCGCCCGGCGGGCGCGGCAGCAGGCCCCGGCTTCGCCTCCTCGTGCGGTTCGCAGGGCGGCTGGGCGTCGCGCCACGCTCATCCTGCCTACGACGCCGCCGATCGGCGCTGTGTGATGGGCCGTGGTGGACCCGGGTCAACTCTCCCGGGCTAAAGGGACAGAGGATGTGGGGGCGTCGCGGCATCCGGGTGCCACCGGCTCCCGTGTGACCGAAGTCTTACGTCCAGGCGTGGGACACTCCCCCGATGCCCGGCACTGCGTAGCGTCCGGGGCATGCGCGTACTCGTCACCGGAGGGGCCGGGTTCATCGGCTCCCACATCGTCACCGCCCTCAACGACCGCGGGCACGACCCCGTCGTGCTCGACGCCCTGCTGCCCGCCGCCCACCCCGACACCCCACCGCTGCCCGACGCGGAGTTCGTCCGAGCCGACGTTCGGGACGCCGACGCGGTACGGACGGCATTGCGCGGGGTGGACGCGGTATGCCACCAGGCGGCGATGGTCGGCCTCGGGAAGGACTTCACCGACGCGCCCGCGTACGTCGGCTGCAACGACCTGGGGACAGCGGTGCTGCTGGCGGAGATGGCGGCCGCCGGGGTCCGCGCGCTCGTGCTCGCCGGCTCGATGGTGGTCTACGGAGAGGGCCGCTACACCTGTGAGCGGCACGGAACGGTCCGGCCCGGCCCGCGGCTGACCGAGGCGCTCAGGGCGGGCAGTTTCGAGCCCCGATGTCCCGACTGCGGCGCCGAGCTGGCTCCGGGCCTGGTCGGCGAGGACGCGCCGACCGATCCGCGGAACGTCTACGCGACGACGAAGCTGGCCCAGGAGCACCTCGCGGCGGCCTGGGCCCGCTGCGTCGAAGGGCGCGCGGTCTCGCTGCGCTACCACAACGTGTACGGGCCGGGCATGCCCCGCGACACCCCCTATGCCGGGGTGGCCTCGTACTTCCGCTCCGCACTGGCCCGGGGCGAAGCCCCCCGGGTCTTCGAGGACGGCGCGCAGCGGAGGGACTTCGTCCATGTGAGGGACGTGGCCTCGGCGAACGTCGTGGCCCTGGAGACCGCCAGGGGCACGGCCTCCGGGATGCTGACCGCCTACAACACCGGCAGCGGCGAACCGCATACGGTCGGCGAGATGGCGTCGGCTCTCGCCTTGGCGTACGGCGGTCCCGCGCCGGTGGTGACCGGCGAGTTCCGCCTGGGCGACGTACGGCACATCACCGCCGACTCCGCCAGGCTGCGCGAAGAACTGGGCTGGCGTCCGGAGGTCGGCTTCGGCGACGGGATGGTCGAGTTCGCCCGGTCAGGTCAGCGGGCCTCGGCGGGCGCCGTCGGCTGAGGTCTGACGCGAATCCCGACGGGGACACGGGGTGGGCCGGTCGATGGCGTCATCGGCCGGCCCGCACGCGGTTGCGGTCCGATGTGCGCGCGGGCTCGACCAATCCGGCCGGAGGGGCTTTCGCGGGGCGGGAGGGGCGGTTCGAAGCGGACCCGCGGGCAAGAGCTGTGGACGTCGGTGTGTCCGGAGTGGGCTTCGGCGATGCCTCTGACGACGGCCAGTCCCCGCCCCGCGCCCGAGGCCAGGGTTCACGGCTGCGACCCCGCCAGCCGGTCCCCAGGGAGACACCGTGCCGCGCCACCAGGACCGCGCGCCTGTCGCCGCGCGGTGCGCTGTCCGCGTTTCGTAAGGTCTTCGGGCGCCCTTCTGCCCCTTCCTGTTCCTACGGTGTGGAGGGTGACTCCTTCTGCTCGTCCGCCCCGCGCGGACCTCGTACTCCCCTGCCTCGACGAGGCCGAGGCGCTGCCCTGGGTATTGGCGCGGGTGCCGTCCGGCTGGCGGGCCATCGTGGTCGACAACGGCTCCACCGACGGCTCGGCGGACATCGCCCGCTCTCTCGGCGCCACCGTCGTACACGAGGCCCGGCGCGGTTTCGGCGCCGCCTGCCACACCGGACTGCTCGCCGCCCGCGCCGAGCTCGTCTGCTTCTGCGACTGCGACGCTTCCATGGACCCCGGCCTGCTCGCTCCCATGGCCGCACGGGTCGCCGCCGGCGAGGTCGACCTGCTGCTCGGCCGCCGCCGTCCCCAGGGGCGCGGCGCCTGGCCCGCCCACGCGCGGGCAGGGAACATCGCCCTGGCCCGGATGCTGCGCCGCCGCACCGGGTTGCGGCTGCACGACCTCGGCCCGATGCGGGTGGCGCGCCGCGAGGCGCTGCTCGGCCTGGAGTTGACCGACCGGCGCAGCGGATACCCGCTCCAGATGGTCGTGCACGCCGCCGACGCGGGCTGGCGGGTGGCCGAGACGGACATCCCCTACCTGCCACGTTCCGGGAAGTCCAAGGTCACCGGGACCTGGCGGGGCACCTTGAACGCCGTCCGCGACATGCGCCGCGTCCTGGCCGAGCCACCCGTTGACCGGCCCGCTCCGGCCGAGGGGATCTCCGCATGAGCACCCTGCTCGTCATCGCCAAGGCCCCCGTCCCCGGGCGGGTGAAAACGCGTCTGACCCCGCAGTTCACCCCGCAGCAGGCCGCGGACCTGGCGGGCGCCGCACTGCAGGACACCCTCGCCGCTGTCCTGGCCGCGCCTGCCCGCCGGCGCGTCCTGGTCCTCGACGGGCAGCCGGGGCCCTGGGTCCCTGCCGGCATCGAGGTCGTCCCCCAGTGCGCGGGCGGCCTGGACGTCCGGCTGGCCGCCGCATTCGCCCTGGCCGAAGGACCGGCCCTGCTGATCGGCATGGACACCCCGCAGGTCACCCCCGGCCTCCTCGCGCTCGGGCTCGACTTCACCGAGGCGGACGCATGGTTCGGGCCCGCCGAGGACGGCGGGTTCTGGGCGCTCGGCCTGGCCGAACCCGACCCGGCCCTCCTGCTCGGAGTCCCCATGTCCGTGGCTCACACCGGGAGGGTCCAGAGGCAGCGGCTGTCCGACGCGGGGTTGGCCGTGCACGATCTGCCCGAACTCTGCGACGTGGACACCCCGGCCGATGCGGAGCGGGTCGCCGCGGCCGCACCGCGGACCCGCTTCGCCGCAATGCACTCCGGCCTGTGCGCGGTGACACGATGACCGCACAGCTCACCGAGCCCGCCGCGCGTGCCTGGCAGGCCGACCCGTACGCCGACGCCCTGCGCGCCGGCCAGGGCCCGCTGTACCTCCGGCGTCACGACGGCTGGCTGCTCCCCCTCGAAGTCGAGCGGTGGTGCGCCGAGCCCGACGCGGCCGACGACACCGTGCTGTCCCGATGTACCGGTCACGTCCTCGACATCGGCTGCGGACCGGGCCGCCTGGTCGCCGCGCTCGCCGGACGCGGACACACCTCACTGGGTGTGGACGTCACCCCGGAGGCGGTGGCCCGTACCGTCCGGGCCGGCGGCAGCGCCCTGTGCCGGTCCGTCTTCGCCCCGCTTCCCCGGGAGGGCGGTTGGGGCACGGTCCTGCTCATGGACGGCAACATCGGCATCGGCGGCGACCCCGGCGCTCTGCTGCGCCGGGCCACCGAATTGACCGCGCCCGGCGGCTCCCTCCTCGTGGAAGTGGCGGCCGCGGACATCGACGAACGCGTCGAGGTCTACGTCGAGGACGGCACCGGCGGCCGCGGGGCCTGCTTCTGGTGGGCCCGGCTGGGCACCCGCGCCCTGTGCTCCGAGGCGAAGGCCGCGGGCTGGACCCCGTACGACACCTGGCAGGCGGCCGGCCGGCACTTCGTGCACCTGACCCACTGACAGGCACGCCACAGAGAACCGCCCGGGTGAAGTCCGCGCAGTGCGGATTCCACCCGGGCGGTTCTCCGTCGTGAGACGCATCGTGAGGTGCGTCGTGAGGCGCGTCGTCAGGCCCGGCGGCCAATCCGGCGTGTCAGGGCACGCAGGGCTGCGTGTGCGGCGGTGAACAGTGCGACGGCCCCCATGGCCAGCAGCCAGTTGCGCAGGTAGTCGAGAGGCAGCACGGTCGCGTTGGCCACCCCGTCGGGGCGCAGGAGCGGGGGAAGCGCGATCGCGGTCAGGGAGCCCGCGACGATCAGAGCCGCACGCGGCACCCCGCGCAGGCGCAGGCCCGCGGCGGCGCTCAGGGCGGCGATGGCGAGCACGAGCGGCGCGACGAAGCCGTCGTGCGCCAGCACCACCGCCCCCAGCCACACGGCGATCCGCCACGGCTCGGGCTGCCGCAGCAGCAGCCATCCGCCCCAGGCCGCGCACACCAGCCCGACTGCGCCCGTCACGTATCGGAAACCCATCACGCGACCTCCAGCCGGCCGACCCACTTGGTCTGGAGCACACCGGGCCGGTTCGGAGCGATGATCCGCGCTGGATAGCCGTGGTCGAGGGACAGCACCTCACCGTTCAGACGCAACGCCAGCAGGGTGAGCGGGTCCTGGGCGTAGAGCCGACCCATCTCTGTCTGTAAGCACTTCTTTGGGCTCCAGGGTGGGAACGTGAAGTGGCTCCACGGGGTGTAAGAAGTTGATTTGGCTCCACCCGCTCCTGGTACG
>NZ_JBHXNP010000193.1:0-5382 GCF_042719495.1 Streptomyces sp. NPDC058525 | reverse complement strand
CCCCTGCGCGGCACCACTCCCCTCCTCCACGTCTCAGTTCCGCTTCCGGAGCCCGGGCGTGGGGTGGGGGCGCGCAGGAGGGTCCCCGCAGGACGAGCGCGCAACCCGGGCCTGACATGCGACAGCCGGGGCTTGGTGCGCGAGCCGAGGAGACACTCCGGAGGGACCCCGCCCCACACCCCGCCAGGCCTCGGCACGGGGACCAGGCCTAGCCGTCCGGAGCCCTGGCGGGGGTGGCATCAGTACGACTTCGGGAGGCCCAGGGTTTGGTGGGAGATGAAGTTGAGGATCATCTCGCGGCTGACCGGGGCGATGCGGGCCACGCGGGAGGCGGTGATCAGGGAGGCCAGGCCGTATTCGCGGGTGAGGCCGTTGCCGCCGAGGGTGTGGACGGACTGGTCCACGGCGCGGACGCAGGCCTCCCCGGCCGCGTACTTGGCCATGTTCGCGGCCTCGCCGGCCCCCATGTCGTCGCCGGCGTCGTAGAGGTGGGCGGCCTTCTGCATCATCAGGCGGGCCAGTTCCAGCTCGATGTGGGCCGCGGCCAGCGGGTGGGCCAGGGCCTGGTGGGCGCCGATGGGGTCCTTCCACACCTGGCGGGTCTTGGCGTAGGCGACGGCTTTGGCGAGCGCGTAGCGGCCCATGCCGATGGCGAAGGCGGCGGTCATGATGCGTTCGGGGTTGAGGCCTGCGAAGAGCTGGAGGAGGCCGGCATCCTCGTCGCCGACGAGGGCGGAGGAGGGGAGGCGTACGTCTTCGAGGAGGAGTTCGAACTGCTTTTCCGCCGCCTGGAGTTCCATGTCGATGACCGAGCAGGAGAAGCCGGGGGTCTCGCGCGGGACGATGAACAGGCAGGGCTTGAGGCGGCCGGAGCGGGCGTCTTCGGTGCGGCCGACGATGAGGGTGGCGTCGGCGATGTCCACGCCGGAGATGAAGACCTTGCGGCCGGTGAGGATCCAGTCGTCGCCGTCACGGCGGGCCGTGGTGGTGATGCGGTGGGAGTTGGAACCGGCGTCGGGTTCGGTGATGCCGAAGGCCATGGTGAGGCTGCCGTCGGCGAGGCCGGGGAGCCAGGCGCGCTTCTGGGCGTCGGTGCCGAAGCGGGAGATGACCGTGCCGCAGATGGCGGGTGAGACGACCATCATGAGGAGCGGGCAGCCCGCGGCCCCGAGTTCTTCGAGGACGATGGACAGTTCGGCGATGCCGCCGCCCCCGCCGCCGTACTCCTCGGGCAGGTTGACGCCGAGGTAGCCGAGCTTGGCGGCGTCGGCCCACAGTTCGTCGGGGTGGCCGCCCTCGTGTGCGACGCGGGTGAGGTATTCGCGGCCGTACTTCTGCCCCAGGGCGGCGACCGCCGTGCGCAGGGCCTTGTGCTCGGGGGTTTCGATGGTGCTCATGACGTCGTTTCCTCCTGGACTACGGCGAGCAGGGCGCCGAACTCGACCTGCCGGCCCGTGGTGGCGTGGAGCGCGGTGAGCGTGCCGGAGGCGGGAGCGAGGATGCGGTGCTCCATCTTCATGGCCTCCAGCCAGAGCAGGGGCTGCCCGGCGGTGACGCGGGTGCCGGGGGCCAGGCCCTCGGCGATGCGGACGACGGTGCCGGGCATGGGGGCGAGGAGGGAGCCCGGTTCGGTGCGGTCCTGGGGGTCCGCGAACCGGGGGACGGGGGTGAGGGTGTGGGCGCCGAGGACGGAATCGACGTACAGGTCGGGGTTGTTCGAATTTTGTTTCACGTGGAACAGGCGCCGGATGCCGTCGACTTCGAGCGTGACGAGGGCGGGGCCGGCCGACAGGACGCGGACTCCGGGGTGGCTCACCGGGTGGTAGGCGACCTCGTACTCGGTGCCCGCCGCCGTGTAGCGGCGGGTCTGGGGCTGGGAGCGGACGTTGCGCCAGCCGCCGAGGCGCGCGGCCAGGGGGGCGTCCGCGGCCGGGGCCGCTTCGGCGAGGGCCGCGGCCAGGGCGGACAGGGTGGCATCGGGGGTGCCCTCGGTGAGGGCCGGCAGGTGGCGCTCGTAGAAGCCGGTGTCGGGCTGTCCGGCCGCGAACTCCGGGTGTCGCAGGGAGCGTACGAGGAGCTCGCGGTTGGTGGTCAGCCCGTGGATGCGGGCTCCGGCCAGGGCGTGGGCGAGGACGCGTACGGCCTCGGCGCGGGTCGGGGCGTGGGCGACGACCTTGGCGAGCATGGGGTCGTAGTGGATGCCGACCTCGTCCCCGTCGGTGAAGCCGGTGTCGACGCGGACCTCGCCGGGCACGGCGAGGGTGTGCAGGACGCCGGTCTGGGGGCGCCAGTCCCGGGCGGGGTCCTCGGCGTACAGGCGGGCCTCGACGGCGTGGCCGCCGGGGGCCGGGGGTGTGAGCGGCAGGGCCGCGCCCTCGGCGATGCGCAGCTGGAGGGCGACGAGGTCGAGGCCGAAGACGGCTTCGGTGACGGGGTGTTCGACCTGGAGGCGGGTGTTCATCTCCAGGAAGTACGGGCGTCCGTCGGCGGTGACGAGGAACTCGACGGTGCCGGCGCCCTGGTAGGAGACGGCGCGGGCGGCGGCGACGGCGGCCTCGTGGAGGCTGTCGCGCAGGCTTTCCGGCAGGCCGGGGGCCGGGGCCTCCTCGATGACCTTCTGGTGGCGCCGCTGGAGGGAGCAGTCGCGGGTGCCCAGCGCCCAGACGGTGCCGTGGGCGTCGGCGAGGATCTGCACCTCGACGTGGCGGCCGCGCTCGACGTAGGGCTCGGCGAAGACCTCGCCGTCGCCGAAGGCCGAGCGGGCCTCGGCCGCTGCGGCGTCGAGGGCCTCCTTGAGCTGGTCGAGGTCGCGGACCACGCGCATCCCGCGGCCCCCGCCGCCGGCCGCGGCCTTGAGGAGGAGGGGCAGGTCGGCGGCGGTGGCGGTGGCCGGGTCGACGGGTTCGAGGAGGGGGACGCCGGCGGTGCGCATCAGCTCCTTGGCCCGGGTCTTGGAGGCCATGGCCTCGATGGCCTCGGGCGGCGGGCCGATCCAGGTGAGTCCGGCGGCCTTGACCTCGCGGGCGAAGGCGGCGTTCTCGGAGAGGAAGCCGTAGCCGGGGTGGACCGCGTCGGCCCCGGCGGCGAGCGCGGCCTTGATGATCAGGTCGCCGCGCAGGTAGGTGTCGGCGGGGGCGGCGCCGGGCAGGCGTACGGCCGCGTCGGCGTCGCGTACGTGCAGGGCGTGCTCGTCGGGGTCGGAGTGGACGGCGACGGTGGCCAGGCCCAGGGCGCGGGCGGTGCGGAAGACGCGGACGGCGATCTCGCCGCGGTTGGCCACGAGCAGGGAGTTGACGGTCATGTGCGGGCTCACATCCGGAAGACGCCGAAGCCGCCGCGGGCGCCCTCGACGGGGGCGTTGTGGACGGCCGACAGGCACAGGCCGAGGACGGTACGGGTGTCGCGCGGGTCGATGACCCCGTCGTCGTACAGCCGCCCGGACAGGAACATCGGCAGGGACTCGGACTCGATCTGCGCCTCGACGAAGGCGCGCATGCCGGCGTCGGCCTCGTCGTCGTACGGCTGCCCCTTGGCGGCGGCGGACTGCCGGGCCACGATCGACAGCACCCCGGCGAGCTGCTGGGGGCCCATGACGGCGGACTTGGCGCTGGGCCAGGCGAAGAGGAAGCGCGGCTCGTAGGCGCGGCCGCACATGCCGTAGTGGCCGGCGCCGTAGCTCGCGCCGATGAGCACGGACAGGTGCGGAACGCGGGAGTTGGAGACCGCGTTGATCATCATCGAGCCGTGTTTGATGATGCCGCCCTGCTCGTACTCCTTGCCGACCATGTAGCCGGTGGTGTTGTGGAGGAAGAGCAGCGGGATGTCGCGCTGGTTGGCGAGCTGGATGAACTGGGCGGCCTTCTGCGACTCGGCGCTGAAGAGCACGCCCTGGGCGTTGGCAAGGATGCCGACCGGATAGCCGTGGAGGGTGGCCCAGCCGGTGACCAGGCTGGTGCCGTACAGCGGTTTGAACTCGTCGAAGTCGGAGGCGTCGACGATGCGGGCGATGACCTCGCGGGGGTCGAAGGGCGTCTTCAGGTCGGGCGGGACGATCCCGAGGAGCTCTTCGGGGTCGTACGTCGGCTCCTCGGCCTTGGGCGGCTCCGCGTGCGCCGGGCGGTGGTTCAGGCGGGCGACGACGCGGCGGGCCCGGCGGATCGCGTCCTGCTCGTCGAGGGCGTAGTAGTCGGCGAGGCCGGAGGTGCGGGCGTGCATGTCCGCTCCGCCGAGGGACTCGTCGTCGCTCTCCTCGCCGGTGGCCATCTTGACCAGGGGCGGACCGCCGAGGAACACCTTGGACCGGTCCTTGATCATGATGGTGTGGTCGGACATGCCGGGGATGTACGCGCCTCCGGCGGTGGAGTTACCGAAGACGACGGCGATCGTCGGGATCCCCTCGGCGGAGAGCCGGGTGAGGTCGCGGAAGATCGCCCCGCCCGGGATGAAGATCTCCTTCTGGGAGGGCAGGTCGGCGCCGCCGGACTCCACGAGGCTGATGACGGGGAGCCGGTTCTGCCGGGCGATCTCGTTGGCCCGGAGCGCCTTCTTCAGGGTCCAGGGGTTGCTGGCGCCGCCGCGGACGGTGGGGTCGTTGGCGGTCACCAGGCACTGGACGCCCTCGACGGTGCCGATGCCGGTGACCATGGAGGCGCCGACGGGGTAGTCGCTGCCCCAGGCGGCCAGCGGGGACAGCTCCAGGAACGGGGTGTCCGGGTCGAGCAGCAGCTCGACGCGCTCGCGGGCCAGCAGCTTCCCGCGCTGCCGGTGGCGGGCCGTGTACTTCTCGCCGCCGCCTTGGAGTGCCTTCGCGTGCTCGGTGTCGAGGGCGGCGAGCCGTTCCAGGGCGGCGGTACGGGCCTGCGCGTGCTCGGGGGCGTGCGGGTCGACGGTGGTGCCGAGGCGGGTCATGGGCCGGTCCCCTCCGGGGCGGGTTCGGTTGCGGGGGCGGTTGTGGGGGCGGGGGCGGGGGCGGTTGCGGGGCCGGGCAGGAGGTGGGTCGGGATGTCGAGGTGGCGGGCGCGGAGCCATTCGCCGAGGGCCTTGGCCTGGGGGTCGAAGCGGTGGCCGGAGGCGACGCCGTCGCCGAGGATGAGGGGGATGGTGAAGTTCAGGGCGCGGAGGTTGGGGAGCGCGTGCCGGAGCACTGCGTGCGCGCGGGTCTCGGGGAGCAGGGCCTGGAAGCGCTCGACGGTGAGGGTGCGGTCGAGCCAGGTCCAGGCGGCGTCGGACTCCACCCATACGCCGACGTTGGCGTCCCCGCCCTTGTCGCCGCTGCGGGCCCCGACCACGGCTCCGAGCGGAGCCCTGCGTGTGGGCCCTGCGGGGCTCTCCCCAACCCCGCCCCTTCCCGAAACCGGGGCTCCGCCCCGGACCCCTTCGGGG
>NZ_JBHXNP010000192.1:0-5440 GCF_042719495.1 Streptomyces sp. NPDC058525 | reverse complement strand
AGCCATCACGCAGCCAGGAACCGTGCTGTACCAGGCCCGAAATCCATCACACACTGATGACGCCCAAGCCCCGCCACCACACCCCCAACTCACAGTAGCTAGCAGCAAGGACACGAGCGTGCTGCTGGTGTCAGCTCTGGTCTGCGGGGGCCGGTCCAAACGCTGTGGACCGGCCCCCGGTAACGTGGATCTCTTCGGGCCCTGTCGGAGCCTGGAGTCCAAAAGGTGAATGCCGATGACCCTTGGCGAACTGCCCGTCCTGTGGAGCTTGCCCCCCGAAGATGCTCGAGCTGGATGGCGGGCCCTGTGCTGGAGCATCGGGCCGAGCAGCGAACTCGCGGTGCTGCTGGTCCAGGAGCAGAACCTTCACCGTTCCCCGCATGTCAAGGGGTGGGTCGGATGGAGTGTGGCAGCTCCGTGTGACGGCATACTCGTCATCGTCGCGGACGGAGTCGAACGCCGGACACCCGTAACCCGTATACCCGCGTGGACCAGCCACCTGGCTCTGCTCTCATGGTCACGGTTTCTACTGGTCTCAGGCCGCACATGCCGAGACCCTAACGGGGCCTGGGCGGAGAACGCCGTGGTGTACTCCCCTGGGGGACACCCGATAAGTCACTTCTGCATTGGCGACGACATCGACTACGTCATCAGCGACCGCAACAGCGACATCTGGACCTCATACGGCGACGAGGGCATCTACGGCGACCACCCAGAGACCAGCGCCGGACTGGCCCGCTGGAACACCGACGGTACCCACACCTGGAGCCCCCACGGTCGGCTCCCCTCATGGCCTCTCGGCGGAAGCGCGGCCGCCACCGAGGGCGACCTGGTCTGGCTGGCCTGGTACAGCCACGAAGGCGCCTTCCTATCCAGGGTCGATCCCACCACCGGCGACATCACCAGCTACCCCAACCCCCTCAAAGACACCGACGGCATCGCCGTCCGGGGCACCCGCATGATCCTCACCCACCGGTTCCACAACCGCCCCAACGCCGAACTGAGCCGCGCTGAGCTCGTCGACGGCACCTGGGTCATCACCGCACGGGAGAGGCTGCGCCTGCCCGGGCCGGTAGTCATGCGCTGCGCACAAGGCCGCGACGGCACCCTATGGCTCCGCAGCGACGACACGTGGATACACATCGAAGCCTGAACACCAACAGTCGCCCCATAAGAGCCGGCCCTCACCGCCCTGAGCGCTGCGCGCTCAGGAGAGAACCGCCTCGTGGCGCTCGGCGGCGAACCGCTTCGCGGGCCTAGGGCCGGCCCATCGGACCGGAGTCCTACGCTTCGCTCAGACTGGTTCGCGGATTCCGCTTCGCTCTACCCCCGAACAGCCTGCTCCGCAAGCTTGGGTAACCCCGATTCACGGGTCCGGGCCTCCGGCCCGTTCGGGCGGGTCTGCTCCCCTCCCCCACCCCGGATCCTTTCGGCTCCGCCTCCAGGACCAGCACCCTTGTCAGTGGTCGCGGTTAGGGTCCCTGGTGACGGGGCCGGTTCCGAAGCATCCAGCACTGGAGACTCAACGGCAGTCCTCCCGGTCTGCGCGGGGGTGGTCACGGCCTAACCGGCGCCGGAAAACAAGGGCCTCTCGCAAGCTTGCCAGCCCGGCCCCGTCCCACCGACGCCGGTACACCTAGGGCCGAACCACCGATGCTCCACAGAGCAATGCGGCTTGGGGGTGTGTGGTGACTCTTCCCCTGTGCGGTTGGTGACACAGAGTCCGGCTGACACGAGGGCGAACTCCTCGCCGGGAATGTAAGAACCGGGATCCCGTCACAGTCGAGGACTCGCCCATCTGCCGGTCGGGTGACAGAACGGGGCTTTCTGCAACCTTCAGAGTGTCCAGCCCATTCTTTTCGAACATGTGTGGGGAGGATGGGCGTAACGCAGCGTCAAGGCAGCGCATACTCCCGCCGCGCACACCCACATACCCTCCTCGAACGGAGCACTCCCATGCGTCCGCGCCTTCGCCGCACCACGATCATCGCCCTCGGCCTCCTACCCGTCATCCTCGCCACACCCACCTCCGCACACGCCACAGACGGAGAATTCAGCTACAGGGTCGGCCTCACCCCCTACACCCTCACCGACCCTGAAAGCGGTGAATGCATCAACCTGACCGGCACCACAGAACAACGCCCCGCACGCGCCTTCCGCAACCGCACCATCTCCACCGCCACGGTCTTCGAGAACGCCGACTGCGAGGGTGCATGGCGGAGCCTCAGGCCCATCATCGGCCTCGACCTCCTCTTCGCTGGACGCTCCGTCGTCTTCAGCTGAGAACACGGCGACCGGCCCAACCAACCCCGGTCGCCAACACCCCCAACACCCCCAACACCCCCACGAATGAAGCCACCGCGCACACCGAAGCAGGTCCCACAGCGCAGCGCTGTGCTGAACGAACCGCCCCGCCTCACTCAGCGAGAGCGCGCGGAGTGCCCTCGGGAGCCAGCCCTTCGGGCCGGGGTCCTGCGCTCCACCCCCGAACGGCCTGCTCCGCAGGCCTGGATGACCCCGTTTCACGAGGTCCACTCCCCCGAGAGGGTCAGTGGGGTCTGACAGGGTGCCCCGCATGAACAACCAAACCACGCCCGCGGTGGCGCGACTGCAGGAACTGCTGGGCGAGCCGCCGTGCTGGGGATGGGCGCGGCCGCAACTTTGGGCGGCAGCCGAAAAGCACCTCGGGCTTACCCTCCCGACCGATTACAAGGCCTTCCTCGACCTGTACGGGCCGGGATCCTTCGACCACCTACTCTGGCTCGGCCGCCCGGTCCACGGGACACAGGCCGAAATGGAACAGATCTGGTCGGTGTCCGGCCGGCCGCACCTCGATGACCCCGAGCGCACCCCGTTCCCCTTCCACCCCCACCCCGGTGGCCTGATCCAATGGGGCGGGGACCATGACGGCACCCTGTACTACTTCCTCCCCGAGGAAGAGAACCCCGACGACTGGCGCGTGGTGGTCGAGACGGAAGAAGGAGAGTGGCACGAGGCCCCGGGCCCCTTCACCGAGTTCCTCTTGAGCTGCGTCGAAGGCCCACACCGCCCGCCCTTCCTGCGCCACTTCCGTCTAGCAGGACCCTTCACTACTACCCGCAGTCCCAAGACAGCCAAAGCCACCCCTGGTAAGCACCCGGCAGGCACGCCGCACATCCGCCGTGCACCAGCCGCCGGCGGGGCAGGCATCGATCACACCACCAGCTACAGCTACAGAACGTACGGAGCCCTGAACCGCTGCAGCCAGCTCCGGACAGGTTCGCTCCGCAGACCTGGATGACCCCGTTTCACGGGATACGGGCCTACGGCCCGTTGGGCAGGGCCGCTCCACTCCCCCACCCTGGTCCTTCCAGCTCCGCCCCCAGGACCAGCCTGCTCCGCAGGCAGCTGGCAGCTGGCAGCTGGCAGCAATGCGTAGGCTGAGCGCACCGCGGCGGGGACAGTAGCGCAGAGGTAGACGCGACCACCTGTCTGGAGGGGATGACGCCGGTTCGAATCCAGCCTGCTCCCCGCCGTGCGTACCCCACAGCAGAACCTGACCGGGGACAACCAGGCCCACCAACCCCAGCCGGGTGTTGGCAGGCTCTCTTTTCAGGTACCAGCAGTGCAGGGACTGACGGAGAGCAGCCGCTGTACGGGCCAGGTGGACTCGTGCTCTCGAATGCAGGAAACCCATGAATGCCCTGCCCAGGCCCCACCCCGGAAGCCACCCAGTCGTTCGAAGCCAAAAAGAACTCGACAGCGCAGGGCATGACACGATCATGCCAGCAGGGCAGGGCCGCTAGGGTCCCCCGCCCCGGTCCGCGGGCGCCAGCAAGGAAGACCGGGCCGAGGGGGAGGCTCGGCCCGGTCTACTCAGGTCAGGATGGGGAGAACGATCGCGTCGAACCTGGCAAGCTGGCCGTTGATGATGTAGGCGTATCCTTCACGGTTGTCCTCGTCCGACTCAATGTCGACCCCGCCCATGACCAGGTACTGCAGATTCTGCGCATTCGCTTTGTCCACACGAACCGCCTCCGCGATGATCTGGATCTTCGGCGGAGTCTTGAACTTGAGCCCCTGCGTTACGGCCTCGACGATCCCCGGGATCGCGAGAAATGCCTTCTGATCAGCATCAGTGCACGGACGGTACGCGGTGTAACTGACACCCATAGCCCGGTCTCACCCTCTTCAATGCGCACACCGGCCATGGGCAGACCCAGCCGACCGAACGCCGATTGATCTTGACCGCACCCATGCTTCCACCACGGCCCGCCCGAGCGGGAGAAAACACGCAAACTGCATATACCTGACCCGACAGGCGGCGTACGCGTTGTAGAGAACCGACTCGCCGGGCCAAGGCTTCGACACTGTGGGCCGGCGTCCCCAGGCGGTTCGGCGCTCCGCTTCGCTCCACCACCCCGAACGGCCCGCTCGGCAGACCTGGGTCACCCCGTTTCATGGCGGGTCCGCTCTCCCCCCGACCGGGCCCTTTCAGCTGCCCCCTCCGAGGCCAGGACCCACTCCGCGGATCCGGTTGGCAGTGGCCAGAGGGGGTCAGGGGGTGCGAGCAGACGAGGAGTCGCTTTTGGGATCCCGGTGGTCAGGTCGCAGGTGGGCTAACTTGGACTCAATGGGCCGGGGGGGAGCATGGCAGTCTGGGAAGCCGTGGCAGCGTTGAGTTCGGTGTCCAGCACAGTGATCGTGGCTCTGGCAGCCACGTACGCCGCGCGCCAGGTCAGGGAAGTCAAGCGCACCCGGGCTATCACGTCCCTGGTCGCTTTGCATCAGGAGTACCAGTCCGCTGAGCTCAGTCGCCTGCGTCGCCGGCTGAGAGCCCATGAGCTCGGCGACTTCACCCAGCTCAGCGCAGACGACAGGGAAGGGCTGGACAACCTCCTTCAGAAACTCGAGCTTCTTGCGGTACTGACCAACCGCGGCCTCATCGACGAGGGAGACGTGGTCGCCCTGTTCCCCGGGATCCCAACGACCTTCGCATTGCTGCGCCCCTACATAGATCTGCACCGCAGTGCACGCCCGGGATACGCCACTCACACCGAAGAGCTGGTGCGTCGCCACTTCCGATAGGTCGTCGTCGGTGGGCCAACACCCGGGATGGGAGCCGTCGACAGCCAACTGCTGCACTGCCAAGGGTGTGGGGTGGGGGTACTGGGCGTGGTCGAGTGCCGATCGGAGACGTTCTGGGTGAGCCTGCGGAGCGGGCTTGCCGGCAGCCGTGCCAGGGGCGGGGCTGAGGTCGGCCTTCTACTTGGGCTGAGCCTCCGGCTCACCCGCCTGGGCGGCGGTCGGATCCGGTGCATCGTCGACAACGACAGCAGAGCCAAACGAGTGGCCTAGTTGTATTCCCCCGGGAGGTTGTGGACGGGTGACCGAGATCTCCGCTGAGGCTTCTTGAACGGGTGAGGGCCTTCCGGGTTCGGTGTGGATTGCGACATCACCA
>NZ_JBHXNP010000191.1:0-5445 GCF_042719495.1 Streptomyces sp. NPDC058525 | reverse complement strand
GGGGGCCCCCCCGCTACTTTCCGCCCCGCGGGCGATGGTGGCCCTGGGGGTCCCCCCAGCGGTAGCTGGGGGAGGGTCTGGGGGCAGCGCCCCCCAGCAACGGCGCCGCACCCACCCCACCCCCGACCCCGCCGCCCCGGAGCCCGGAGCCCGGAGCACGGAGCTCGGGATCCCGACCCCACCGCCAAGCTCCGCAGGACCTAGGCTGCGCCCATGTCGAACTGGCAGGACGGCACAGCCACCCTCAGGATCGGCCCGGTCGCGGTGCCGCTGGAGGTCGCCGCCTCGTACCGCGCCCGGACCCGCGGCCTGCTCGGCCGGGACGGCATCGCCGGGGCGATGCTGCTCACCCCCGCGGCGAGCGTGCACACTTTCCGGATGCGCTTCGCGATCGACGTGGCGTACCTGGACCGGAACCTCCGCGTCCTGGCCGTGGTGACGATGCCCAGGGGCCGCCTCGGGCTGCCCCGGCCCCGCGCCCGGCACGTCCTGGAGGCGGCGGCCGGGGCGATGGCCGGCTGGGGGCTGCGGCCGGGCACCACCGTGCGCGTGGACAGGTCCTAGTGGAGGTCCCGCCTCGGCGGTAGGTTGGGGCGGTTGAGCTGGGGTGTCAGGGGAGCGGCATGAGTGAGAACGCGCGGATCAAGGCGCTGGAGCAGATCATGCCGGCGACGCACGGCGCCGACGAGGACATCGACTGGCAGAGCGCCGAGGCGGCCTGGGGCACCCGGTTCCCGGCGGACTTCGTCGCCTTCATGGGCCGCTTCGGCGCGGGTTCCATCAACGGCGAGGCCAGCATCCTGCTCCCGCTGCCCAAGCCGGGACTCCAGTGGGATCCGGCCGAGATGGCCGAGGAGACCGACAACGCCCGCCAGGTGTGGGAGGCCGAGGGCGGCCGGGCCGCCTTCGACGTGGACCCGGAGGCGATCATCGCCTGGGGAGTCACCGGCGGGTCCGACATCCTGTGCTGGCTCACGTCCGACCCCGACCCGGACCGGTGGCCGGTTCTGGTGTGCGGGCGGCACACCGCCGACTCCTTCGCCGTGTACCCGTACGGCATGGCCGAGTTCCTCTACCGGCTCTGCTCCGACGAGTTCGACGTGAGCCCGGTCAGCATCACCTTCTGGGACGGCGGCCACCTCAGCTTCGTCCACTGGCGCAAGGCGCAGCGCAGGTGGCAGGAGGGCCGCAACCCCGAGACGGGCGAACCGGACCCGTACGCGGGCGAATTCGCCGACTGACGTTCCCGTCCCAACCCCGAAGACCCCCGAAGACCCCCGAACACCCCGAGCCCGTTCCGAGACCGGAAACGGGCTTTTCGGCATGTCTACGCGCGTCCGCTCTGTGGATCACATATCGGAAAACACCATCCGGAAAAGCCCCAGTTGGAGCATTGACCATAAGTGCACCCCAATGGAATCAGCCGCCCCACTTTCGGGAGAGAATTCCGGCCAACGGGCCATGGTGGGACACCACGGCCGGAGCAACTCATAAGCAGTCATGGGATCCAAAAGAAATCAGGGGAATACACCCGTGGGACGAAGAATCTTCGGCACGGCCGCCTCCACGGTCGTGCTCGGTCTGCTGATACCTCTGGCCGGATGTGGCGGTTCGGGCGGCGACGCAGGCGACGGGGGCACGCTGCACCTGGTGGCCGCCGAATACGGTGACACTCCAGCCACCAGTTCAAAGGCCTTCTGGGACAGGGTGACCACCGATTTCACCGCCGCGAATCCCGGAATCAAGGTCGACGTCAAGCTCCTGCCGTGGGCCGACATCGACCGCGAGGTCTCCCGTATGGTCAAGGCGGGGAACGCGCCGGACATCGCCCTCATGGGCTCCTACTCCGACTTCGCGGCCCAGGGGAAGCTCTATTCCGCGGACG
This sequence comes from Streptomyces sp. NPDC058525, assembly GCF_042719495.1. NCBI lineage: Bacteria > Bacillati > Actinomycetota > Actinomycetes > Kitasatosporales > Streptomycetaceae > Streptomyces > Streptomyces sp. NPDC058525. The sequence continues at coordinate 3,560 of NZ_JBHXNP010000191.1, read as the reverse complement.
AGCTCCTCTCGGTCGCCCGGGAGGCGAACTTCCTCCAGCCGCTCGCCGAGGCCGGCACCGTCGGCAGCACCCTCTACGGCCTGCCGTTCGTGGCGAGCAGCCGCCTGCTCTTCTACAACGAGGCCCTGTTCACCAAGGCCGGGGTCGCCGCTCCGAAGACCTGGTCGGACCTGAAGTCCGCCGCCAAGGCGCTCAAGGACAAGGGCGTGAAGTTCCCGTACGCCCTGCCGCTGGGCCCGGAGGAGGCGCACGCCGAGGCGATGATCTGGGAGCTGAGCAACGGCGGCGGCTACGCCGACAGCAGCGGCAACTACAGCCTGGCCTCCGACCCGAACGTGGAGACCTGGCGCTGGGTCAAGGAGCAGCTGGTCGCCCCGGGCCTCACCGGCCCCACCCCGCCGTCGCAGCTGAACCGCGCCGACGCCTTCGCCGCGTTCCTGCGGGGCGAGGTCGGCATGCTCAACGGCTATCCGTCGCTCGCCCACGAGGCGCGCGCCAAGGGCATCGGCGTCGGCACCGTGTCCATGCCGGTCTCGGACTCGCTCGGCACCGGGGAGGTCCCGCCGACCGTGGGCGTGGCCGACTGGATGATGGCCTTCAAGCAGAACGGCAAGCGCGCCGAGATCGGCAAGTTCCTGGACTTCGTCTACCAGGACAAGAACCTCTCGGAGTTCGCCAACCGCTACCACCTGCTGCCATCCACCGTCAGCGCCTCGCGCACCCCGGCCGGCGGCGGGCTCGACAAGACCGACCAGCTGTTCCTGTCCGCGCTGTACGGCGCGCAGCTCTACCCGGTGAACGATCCGTCCTGGGTGAGCGTCAGCGACACCATCAAGCGCAACATCGGGCGCGCCGTGGAACCGAACTCCGACCCGAAGACGGTCCTGGAGGACATCGCGGCCCAGGCGAACGAGGCCTCGAAGAAGCGCTGAAGAACCCCGTGACACGGGACCTTCGCCCCATGCCGCAGACCACCCCGTGCGGCAGGATGGCCCTACGGCCCTCGATCCGAGGCCGCCGGCCCCGTCGCCCGCCGAGCACCCACAAGGTGCGCAGGGCGGCCGGCCTCGCCCCTGCCCGTACCGGCCCTACCAGTCCTACTGCCCCTGCTTCCCGTGGTCCGGGGAGAACGCCTTCCGGTGCTGCTCGCAGCTGGAGTCCCAGCGCAGCGAGCCCGTGAGCGTCCCGTAGCCCGAGCGCGTCACCGACCACTCCACCGTGTACTCCCCGGTGTCACATGCGATCCGCTTGCCGCCCGCGATCTTCTCGCGCCCCGTCGCCGGCTTCTTGTCCAGCTTCCGCCGGACCTCCCCCGCCTTGGCCCCCTTGGCCGTGCGCAGGACGGCGTGGAACTCCAGCTGATGCGTGTCGTCCTTGGTCGTGACCACCTTCTTCACCAGCTTCGAGTCGGACACCGACCAGGCGAACTCGTACGACGGCTGCCACGCCAGCGTGTCGGGGTCGGGGACCCGGCGCTCGTAGTCCGGGGCGCCGGACGGGCCGGGGCGCGAGACCATCTCGTACTGGACTCCGGTGTGGAAGCGGAACTGCGCCTCCACCTTGTGCATCTCGTCCTTGGTCCACTTCGACTTCATGGACTTCTCGCCTCCGGCCGGGTCCTGGAGGTACGCCGTCCCGTCCGCGGCGGTGGCCTGCTGGACGAGGGCGGGGGCGAGGGCCGCCGCGGTGGTGGCGAGGGCGAGAGCTGCCATGCGGGTGCGCTTCATGCCCGGTCCAACGGGGCCCCGCGGCGGCCCGGAACGTCACCGGGCCCGCTTTCACCCGTACGGGAGCGCCCGTCGGCCGGACTCGGCCCGGTCTGCTCCGTCACCGGCCCGCGCCGGACGGCGGCGGTGCCGGAGGCGTCGCGCGGGCGGTGGTTCAGGCCTGGCCGGTCTCGAAGCGGCTGATCTTGCCGCCGCCGGGGGCGATGGTGAAGCGCCAGGCGGTGCGCATCTCGCCCCAGGTGTCGTTGCGGTAGTCGACGACCAGGGCGCGGCCGCCGTCGGATTCGGACTGGACGTTCATGTGGCCGCCGGAGCCGAAGATCTCCTTGTCGATCCACGGGCCGAGGTCGCGGTCGGATCCGTCGTCGGACATGGTCGCGTCGGCGGTGAGGACGGCGAGGAAGGCCTCCTTGTCGTGCGCGTTGACGGCGGTGACGAAGGCTCCGACGACGGGGTCGGACAGTTTGGCGGGGGCGATGGTCACGGGGGCCTCCTGATCGGGCGGGGCGTGGGTGCGGGCGAGTGCGCCTGCCCGTTCAGGGAACACCCGGGGGCGGGCCGTGTCGTCGACCCTCACCCGTTCGCTTGCCGGACGGCGTGTCAGGGGCGGTCGCGTCGAGGGCGGGCGCGTCGGGAGCGGGCGCGTCGGGGCCGCCGGTCAGGAGCTCTCGTTTCAGGAGCTCTCGCTTCAGGAGCCGTCGGACGTCTCGGGGGCGGTGTGGACCGGGAAGCCGGTCGGCCGGCCCTGCTCCTTCAGCCAGGACAGCACCTGGTCGAGGGCTTCGACGGTCTGCGCGCGGTTGCCGCCGCCGTCGTGGAAGAGCACGGTCGGGCCGTTGCCGATCTCGCGCTTGACGGTGTCGACGATGGCGGCCGCGCCCGGCTTCCCGAAGTCCTTGGTGTCCACGTTCCAGCCGAGCGGGCGCATCCCGTGCGCGGCGGCGATGCGACGGCTGTCGGGGGTGAAGGCGCCGCCGGGGGCCCGGTAGTAGTCGACCTTCGCGCCGGCTCCCGCCGCTTCCTCGATCAGCCGCTTCGCGTCCAGGATCTGCTGTTCCTGGTAGGCGACGGGCTTCTTGTCCATGCCCGTGTTGTGGTCCATGGTGTGGTCGCAGAGCCGGTGGCCGGCCGCGACGACCTTCTTGACCAGGTCTGGGTGGGCCTTGGCCTGCGGCCCGATCATGCAGAAGGTCGCCTTCGCGTCGTACTTCTTCAGTACGTCGAGCACCTCGGGGGTCCAGCGCGGGTCGGGGCCGTCGTCGATGGTGATGTTGACCGCGTTGCCGCCGCCCTCCGAGGCGTGGGCTATGCCCTCGGGTATGCCCTGCGGTTGCTGCTGCCCGCCGTGGCCCTGGTTCCCGGCTTCCTTCTGCCGGGAGACGTTCTGGTGCGCGGGCCCGTGACCCGACTCCACCGCGCTCGCCACGCCCCACACCGTCGCCGCGACGACGACGGCGGAGGCCGCCACCACCGCGCGGGCCCGTATGCCCTTCTCGTTCATGCGCGTCCAGAACCCCATGTCCACTCCCCATCCGCTTCGTCAGCGTTCTGTGGATCAGGACGTACGACACAAGAGCCGGGTTCCGGGCCATTGGTCCATAAAATCCAACTAATGGGGCGGATGAGGTCGGTGAGACCTGGCCGCACGGGCCGCTCTCAGTGGGCGGTTGATTCCTGGAGGGCCGGGGTGGCCTTGTTGTTCTCGCTGTCGGTGGGGGTGGGGGTGGGGTTGGTGCCGCGGAGGGGGACTTCCTTGATGAAGAGGGCGGCGAGGAAGCCGAGGACGGCGATGGCGGCGCAGACGAGGAAGGCCCAGTGGGTGCCGATCGCGAC
>NZ_JBHXNP010000190.1:0-5472 GCF_042719495.1 Streptomyces sp. NPDC058525 | reverse complement strand
CACCCACCCCAAACGACAACGTCGGCCTTCAAGACCACAACCGGGTCTTGAAGGCCGACGTCACGCGAGCCCCCGAATAAACCAACAGCATCCGGAGGGTGCGGGGGCGTCGCGCCGTGCCGTGCGTCCGGGGTCAGCCCAGGCGGGAGACGTCGCGGACGGCGCCCTTGTCGGCGCTCGTGGCCATCGCCGCGTAGGCGCGCAGGGCCGCGGAGACCTTGCGCTCGCGGTCCTTCGGGGCGTAGACGCCGCCGAGGGCCTCGTGGCGGGCGGCGAGGGTGGCCTCGTCGACCAGGAGCTCGATGGACCGGTTCGGGATGTCGATGCGGATCCGGTCGCCGTCCTCGACGACCGCGATGGTGCCGCCCGAGGCCGCCTCCGGGGAGGCGTGGCCGATGGACAGGCCCGAGGTGCCGCCGGAGAACCGGCCGTCCGTCACGAGCGCGCAGACCTTGCCCAGGCCGCGGCCCTTGAGGAAGGAGGTCGGGTAGAGCATCTCCTGCATGCCGGGGCCGCCGCGCGGGCCCTCGTAGCGGATCACGACGACATCGCCCGGCTTGACCTCCTTGCGGAGGATCTTGTCGACGGCCTCGTCCTGCGATTCGCAGACCACGGCCGGACCCTCGAAGGTCCAGATCGACTCGTCGACGCCGGCCGTCTTCACGACGCAGCCGTCGAGCGCGATGTTGCCGCGCAGCACGGCCAGGCCGCCGTCCTTGGAGTACGCGTGCTGCACCGAGCGGATGCAGCCGCCCTCGGCGTCGAGGTCGAGGGTCTCCCAGCGCTCGGACTGGGAGAAGGCGCTGGCGGAGCGCTTGCAGCCGGGGGCCGCGTGCCACAGCTCCATGGCCACCTCGGAGGCGGTGCCGGAGCGGGCGTCCCACTTCGCGAGCCAGTCCTCCAGGCCGTCGGAGTGGACGGTGGTGACGTTCTTGTTGAGGAGTCCGCCGCGGTGCAGCTCGCCGAGGATGGCGGGGATGCCGCCGGCCCGGTGGATGTCCTCCATGTAGTACGTGCCGCCGGGCGCCACGTTGGGCGCGACCTTGGCCAGGCACGGCACGCGGCGCGAGACCTCGTCGATGTCGGTGAGGTCGTACTCCAGGCCCGCTTCCTGCGCCGCGGCCAGCAGGTGCAGGATCGTGTTCGTGGAGCCGCCCATGGCGATGTCCAGGGCCATGGCGTTCTCGAAGGCCTCGCGGCTGGCGATGCTGCGCGGCAGGACGGAGTGGTCGTCCTGCTCGTAGTGGCGCTTGGTGATCTCGACGACCGTGCGGCCGGCCTCCTCGTAGAGGGCGCGGCGGGCGGTGTGGGTGGCCAGGACCGAGCCGTTGCCGGGGAGGGCCAGGCCGATGGCCTCGGCGAGGCAGTTCATCGAGTTGGCCGTGAACATGCCGCTACAGGAGCCGCACGTCGGACAGGCGTTCTCCTCGATCCGCAGGACGTCCTCGTCGGAGACGTTCTCGTTGGAGGCGTCGACCATGGCGTCGATCAGGTCGAGCTTGCGGACGGTGCCGTCGACGAGGGTGGCCTGGCCGGCCTCCATCGGGCCGCCGGAGACGAAGACGACCGGGATGTTCAGGCGCATCGCGGCCATCAGCATGCCCGGGGTGATCTTGTCGCAGTTGGAGATGCAGATCAGGGCGTCGGCGCAGTGGGCCTCGACCATGTACTCGACGCTGTCCGCGATGAGGTCGCGGGAGGGCAGCGAGTACAGCATGCCGGCGTGGCCCATGGCGATGCCGTCGTCGACCGCGATGGTGTTGAACTCGCGCGGGATGGCTCCGGCGGCGCGGATGGCGTCGGAGACGATCCGGCCCACCGGGGCGAGGTGCGTGTGCCCGGGGACGAACTCGGTGAAGGAGTTGGCGACCGCGATGATCGGCTTGCCGATGTCCTCGCTCGCTACGCCCGACGCACGCATAAGGGCGCGTGCGCCCGCCATGTTGCGGCCGTGGGTGACGGTGCGGGACCTCAGCTCGGGCATCGGGTTCACTCCCCATGAGTGCGGCCGGCCTTGCGAGCGCGGCCACGGCTGTAGATATGAATCAGTTACGAGGCTACGCTCCCGGCCCGCGATACGGACGGCAAGTCCGCATGCCGGGACGGGCGGCTCATTCCTCGGTCAGGTAGCGCTGGAGGGTGGGCGCCACCAGGGCCACGATGTCGTCCGGGTCCGCGGACGCGAGGGGCTCGACCTGGACGACGTAGCGCAGGATCGCGATGCCGACCATGTGGGAGGCGGCGAGCTCGGCGCGGAAGGTCGGGTCGGGCACGGCGAGGTCGGCCGCCACCCGTTCCAGCAGGCGGCGCAGGACGATGCGGCGCAGCACGGCGGCCGCCGCCTCGTGGGTCAGCGCGGAGCGGATCACGGCCAGCAGCGGCGCCCGGGTGACCGGGTTCTCCCAGATCCCGAGGAAGTAGCGGACGAGCCGTTCCCCGATGCCGTCCGGGCCCTCGCCGAGGATCGCCGGGACCACCAACGCCGGCTCCATGCTCAGCTCGATGGCGGCGGCGAAGAGGTCGTCCTTGGTGCCGAAGTAGTGGTGGACCAGGGCCGGGTCCACGCCGGCGGCCTTGGCGACGCCGCGTACGGAGGTCTTGTCGTAGCCGCGCGCGGCGAACTCGGAGCGGGCGGCGAGGCGGATGCGCTCCTGGGTGCCGGGGCCCTCCTCGACCTCGTCCTGGCGGGGCCGGCCGGGGCCTCGGCGGCGCTTCACGGGCTCGGTCACAGGCGCCGGACCCCGTCGTGCGGGGCGGACGCGGTGGCCAGGTGCAGGCGGGTGAAGGCCAGCGCCTCGGCGAGGTCGGCCTCGCGCTCGGCCGAGGACATGGCGCGCCGCGTGTTGACCTCGATCACCACGTGGCCGTCGAAGGACGTACGGGCGAGCCGTTCCAGCAGCTCGGCGCAGGGCTGCGTACCGCGGCCCGGGACGAGGTGCTCGTCCTTCGCCGAACCGTTTCCGTCGGCGAGGTGGACGTGCGCGAGCCGGTCGCCCATCCGGTCGATCATCTCGGTGGCGTCGGTGCGGGCGGTCGCGGTGTGCGACAGGTCGACGGTGAAGTGCCGGTAGTCGTCCTTCGTCACGTCCCACTCGGGCGCGTACGCGAGCATCTCGCGGTCGCGGTAGCGCCAGGGGTACATGTTCTCGACGGCGAACCGGACGTCGGTCTCGTCGGCCATCCGCCAGATCCCGGTGACGAAGTCCCGCGCGTACTGGCGCTGCCACCGGAACGGCGGGTGCACGACGACGGTGGACGCGCCCAGCCGCTCGGCCGCCGCCTGGGCCCGCTGGAGCTTGGTCCAGGGGTCGGTGGACCACACCCGCTGGGTGATCAGCAGGCACGGCGCGTGGACGGCGAGGATCGGCACCCCGTGGTGGTCGGACAGCCGGCGCAGCGCGTCGACGTCCTGGCTGACCGGGTCCGTCCAGACCATGACCTCGACGCCGTCGTAGCCGAGGCGCGCGGCGATCTCGAAGGCGGTCGCCGTGGACTCCGGATAGACGGAGGCGGTGGACAGGGCGACTTTCGCGGTCGGGACACGGACTGGTTCTGCCACGGACACAGGGTACGGGGTGCGGCCCGGCGGCTGCCCGGGGCGTGACGACGCCCACGCCCGGCCCGATCCCGACCCGGGGGGGCGGAACACCTGTCGGGAAACCTGCCGGGGTCACTCGCCGAGGAACGTCTTCCGCCATTCCAGCGGGGACATGGTCAGAGCGGCCTCGGCGAGGGCCTGCGCCGACGCCGTCTTGAGGCTGCTCAACGAGGTGTCGATCCAGTCCTGCACCAGGCTGTAGCCCTGGGCCCGGTACTCCACCGCCTGCACCAGGCACTCCAGCTTGTCGGCGTCCTTGGCCACGATCGCCTCCGGAGAGTCACCGTTCTCGTACTCCCCTACGACCCGCCGCACCCCGGCCGCCACCGCCGGGTGAGCGGCCGAGACCTGGTCGGCGGTGACGGTCTCGTTCGTCGCCGCGTCGATGTAGCGGCGGCCGATGTGCGGGATGTCCCCGATCCGGGTCTCCTGCGTGTCGTGGAACAGGCACATCAGTGCCACCTTGGCGGGGTCCACGCCCTCCATCATGGCCAGTACCGCGCCGACGATGCCCACTCGGAACGAGTGCTCCGCGATCGACTCGGGGTTGTTGTTCCCGGTGAACCACCAACCGGTGCGCTTGGCGTTCTTGAGCACGCCCATCTCGAACAGGAACCCGGCCGTTCCCTGCGCGTTCGCCGTCTCGTCTGCCATGTGGTGACCTCCGGTTTCAGGTTCGATCACGTAGAACGTAGTTCACGGTGCTCAGTTCGCGGCGGGATCTTTCCGAGACGCCACCCGCGTCCAGCAGGTGCTCCGTACGCTTCGCCAACTCGCGCACCAGCACGCCCGACGCCTGCGGCAACCATGGATGGGCCGTCAGCAGGGCCCACATGGTGTGTGCGTACAAGTCGACGAAGCCGGGGGCGTGGTGCAGGCCGTAGGTAAGCCCCCGCAACAGGGTGACGGGGTCCCAGCCGGTCAGCCGGCGGTCTCGCATGAACAGGTCATCGGACTGCGGCAACGGCGTGCCGCCCAGCCAGTAGGCCCAGTAGTTCAGGTTCGCGGCCTCGCCCGCGTCGTCGCCCGCCATCGCCCGCTCGATGAAGTCCAGCAGCGGTACGGGGTCGCCGAGGCGAGCGAGAGCCGTAGCCGTCGACCGCGCCTCGGCCCACTGCGGTGTCCACCCCCTCCGGGCCGGCAGACCCCGCCTGGCATGCAGGGCCTGCGCCGTCCACGCCACCGCTTCCGGGCTCTTGTCGTACGAGGTCAGATACAGCGCCTGGCGGTGCAGCAGAACGCCCCGAGGGTCGGTCCGCGGTGCTGCCTCCGCCATGGTCCGCAACTGCTCGAAGAACGCGGACCGGTCACGCACGGGCAGGAGCGGCGAGGCTGCCGTCGGCCCCCTCCGGCGCTGGGATGGAATCTCGGCAAAGGACGGCGGGCGGGTCCCGGTGAGCGCCCAGGCGAGCATGTGCGCAGTGTCCCGGGTGTGCACCCACTCCGCGAGGGGGTGGGGCCTGTCGGTGCTGTTGAGGGTGGCGCTGATGATCCGGTCGGCGTCCATCGCCGCGTCCAGCATCCCCACGACCACCGCATCCGCACCCAGTGCGGCCAACCGCCGCCGAAGGCCTAGACGAGTAAGTCCGAAGTCTTCGGGCGCATGAAGCGAGGGTCTCGTTGATCCGTTTGTGACGACAGATCTCGAAACCCTCGCGACAGCACTGTACGTGAGGATTGATGACTCTCTGGCAGGATCGCGGGGATGGGGCCGACCGCCGAGGCTGACGGATGCCGAGCTGTTGACGCTCGCGGTCATGCAGGCCGTTCTCGGCTTCACCTCCGAGGCCCGCTGGCTGCGGTTCGCCCGCCGCCACCTGACCGGCGAGTTCCCTTACCTCCCCGAGCAGTCGGGCTACAACAAGCGCCTGCGG
>NZ_JBHXNP010000189.1:0-5528 GCF_042719495.1 Streptomyces sp. NPDC058525 | reverse complement strand
CGTGCGTCTTTTTTTTTTTTTTCTCCCTCGCGGGGCGCCCGCGGGGGGGGGGGGGGGGGGTCTTCTCGGCCCGCGGGCCAAACCCCCCCCCCCGCCGGCGTTTGAGGCGCGGGGGTCCGGGGCGGAGCCCCGATCTGTGAGCCGCACCCCCGCTCACGCGTACGGGCAAGCCCCCGAAAGGTAAAACCCCCTCCCGCCGAGCGCAGCGGTACGGCAGGATCACCAGATGGAGCACGCACGCGATCTCACGCTTCTGCCGAAGGCACACCTGCACCTGCACTTCACCGGCTCGATGCGCCCATCGACCCTCCTGGAGCTCGCCGACAAGTACGGCGTCCGGCTCCCGGACGCCCTGACCGCCGACGAGCCACCCAAGCTCCGCGCGACCGACGAGCGCGGCTGGTTCCGCTTCCAGCGGCTCTACGACGCCGCCCGGTCCTGTCTGCGCGAGCCCGACGACATCCGCCGCCTGGTCCGCGAGGCTGCGGAGGAGGACGTACGGGACGGCAGCGGCTGGCTGGAGATCCAGGTGGATCCCACTTCCTACGCCCCGCTCCTCGGCGGGATGATCCCGGCCGTCGAGATCATCCTCGACGCCGTCGACGCCGCGTCCCGCGAGACCGGGCTCGGGATGCGCGTCCTCATCGCCGCGAACCGCATGAAGCACCCCCTCGACGCCCGGACGCTGGCCCGCCTCGCCGTCCGCTACGCCGACCGCGGAATCGTCGGCTTCGGCCTGTCCAACGACGAGCGCCGCGGCATGGCCCGCGACTTCGACCGGGCCTTCGCCATCGCCCGCGAGGGCGGCCTGCTGGCCGCCCCGCACGGCGGCGAGCTGACCGGCCCGTCCTCCGTGCGCGACTGCCTCGACGACCTGCACGCCTCCCGCATCGGGCACGGCGTCCGGGCCGCCGAGGATCCGCGCCTGCTCAAGCGGCTCGCCGACCGGCAGATCACCTGCGAGGTCTGCCCGGCCTCCAACGTCGCCCTGGGGGTCTACGAGCGGCCCGAGGACGTCCCGCTGCGCACCCTCTTCGAGGCCGGGGTGCCGATGGCGCTGGGCGCCGACGACCCACTGCTGTTCGGATCCCGGCTCGCCGCCCAGTACGAGATCGCCCGCCGCCACCACGCGTTCACGGACGCGGAGCTCGCCGAGCTGGCCCGGCAGTCGGTGCGCGGTTCGGCCGCGCCGGCCGACGTACAGGAGAAGCTGCTCGCCGGGATCGACCACTGGCTCACCGGGTGAGCCGCAGGTCCCCCTCGTAGCAGTCGGCCCGCACCCGGTGTCCGTCCTGGAAGCCGATCTCCAGGTGGGTGCGGCCCTGCTCGGGCAGCGCGAACTCGGCGACCGAGGCGACGGTCTCGCCGAGGTGGCGCAGGAAGGGGTGGTCGCCGAGGTCCTCGCCGACCTCGATGCGGCCCCACTCCCCCATGTCGTACGGCTCGTGCGGCGCGGCGGACTCGACGATGAGGCACTGGTCGGACCCGGTGGTGATGCGGATGCAGTCGCCGAGGCTGTCGATCAGCCAGACGTCGAGGGGAGCCTCGGAGCGCTCGCCGTCGCTGATGTGCCAGGACGCGACGACTCTGCTGAGCGTGCGGCCCACGAGGCGGGTGGGGTCCGTACCGGCCCCGTGCAGCGGACAGAGCATGGGCGGCCGGGACTCCTCAGATGCTGACGCCGACCGTCACCGGCTCGTTGACCAGGGTGACGCCGAAGGCCGCGTGGACGCCCGCGACGACCTCGCGGGCCAGGGCGAGGAGGTCTTCGGTGGTGGCCTCGCCGCGGTTGGTGAGGGCCAGCGTGTGCTTGGTGGAGATGCGCGCGGGGCCGGCGCCGTAGCCCTTGGTGAAGCCGGCCTTGTCGATCAGCCAGGCCGCGCTGGTCTTCGTACGGCCGTCGCCGGCGGGGTAGGCGGGCGGGGCGGTGTCGGGGCCGAGGCGGTCCTGGACGCGGGCGAGGAAGGCGGCGTAGGCCTCGTCGGTCAGGATCGGGTTGTGGAAGAAGGAGCCCGCCGACCAGGTGTCGTGGTCGGCCGCGTCGAGGACCATGCCCTTGCCGGCGCGCAGGCGCAGCACGGTCTCGCGGGCGGTGGCGGCGGGGACCCGGTCGCCGGCCTCGACGCCGAGGGCGCGGGCGGTCTCGGGGTACTTGATCGGCGCGGAGAGGCCGCCGGCGTCCTCGAGGGCGAAGCGGACGCGCAGGACGACGTACCGCTCGGGCTGGTGCTTGAAGAGGCTGTCGCGGTACGAGAACGCGCACTCGGCGGCGGTCAGCGTGACCGTCTCGCGGCGGGTGCGGTCGTAGGCGACGACCTCGGTGATGGTGTCGCAGACCTCCTGGCCGTACGCCCCGACGTTCTGGATCGGGGTGGCACCGGCGGAGCCGGGGATGCCGGCGAGGCACTCGATGCCGGCGAGGCCGGCGTCGACGGCGCGGGCGACGGCGTCGCTCCAGTTCTCGCCGGCGGCGAGCTCCAGGGTGGTGCCCGTGAGGGTGAAGCCGGTGGTCGCGATGCGCAGGGCGGTGCCGTCGAATCCCTGGTCGCCGATGACCAGGTTGCTGCCGCCGCCGATGATCAGGAGCGGGGTTCCGCTCTCGTCCGCGGCCCGGACGGCGGCGACCACCTCGGCGTCGGTGGTCGCGGTGACCAGACGGGCGGCGGGGCCACCGAGGCGGAAGGTGGTCAGCGGGGCGAGGGGGGCGTCGTGGAGTTCCTGCACGTGGACAAGAGTACGGTCCGTGCCCCTCGCGTCCCGGCGGGGCCACGGACCGTGACTCAGTAGGCGGTGCGCTGCTCGGCCAGACGGCGCTCCGCCTCGGCCCAGCCGATGGGGAGGTCGCCGGCCCGTACGGTCCAGAAGGTGAAGGCCGATTCCTTCATGAACCCGGCGGCCGCCCGGGAGCTCGAGCGGTGCGGCTCGCTGCGGGCGAACCGGTAGAGCGCGTCACGGTCCTCCCAGGCGGAGAGGGTGAGGAAGGTGCGGCCGAAGACGCGGGCCCGCAGGGCGACGCCGTGCGCGCCGGGGGCCTTGCGGATCTGGCCGATGATGCCGGGGGCCTTGAGGAAGAACCGGACGGCTCCGGCGAGGGTGGCGGTCTCGAAGCGGGAGGCCATCACGTAGACCTCGGCGTCGGGGGCCGGCCGGGTGGGGGTCGACCAGGGGATGTCGGGCATGGCGGGCACTCCTTCTGGCTCTGGGGCGGGTGTGCGTGTGGGGGCGGGTGTGGGGGCGGGGTCAGCGGGCTGCGGGGACCTTCGCCGGCCCGGGCGTTGCGGCCGTGTCGGCGGCGGCGCGGGAGGGCTTCGACCGGCCCGGGAGCAGCAGGGCGAAGGCGGCGGCCAGGGCGACCGCGGCGGCGCCGATCCACAGGGCGGGGACGGTGCCGTCGGTGAAGGCCTGCGGGGACTCGTAGCCGCCCCGGGCTGCGAAGACGGAGGCGAGGACGGCGACGCCGAGGGCTCCGCCGACCTCGCGCAGGGCGGTGTTGGTGCCGGAGGCCTTGCCCTGGTCGGCGGTGGTGACGGTGGACATCAGGACGTTGGAGGCGGGGGCGAAGTACAGCCCCATGCCGATGCCGCTGATGATCAGCGCCGGGAGCTGGGCGGCGTACGAGACGTCCGCGCTCAGGATCGCCGCGAACCAGCCGAGGCCGAGGGCCTGGAGCGCGAGCCCGGCGGCGATGACGGGGCGGCCGCCGATCCGGTCGGAGAGGATGCCGGAGATCGGCGCGACGATCATCGGCATGCCGGTCCAGGGGAGCATGCGCAGGCCGGCCTCGGTGGGCGAGTAGCCGGCGACGCCTTGGAGGAACTGGCTGAGCAGGAAGATCGAGCCGAACATGCCGAGGAACATCAGCAGGCTGGCCGCGTTGATCCCCAGGAAGCCCCGGTTCCGGAAGAGCCGCATGGGGAGCATCGGGTTCGCGCTGCGGATGCCGTGGTGGACGAAGCCGCCGACGAGCGCGGCTCCGGCGATCAGGCCGGTGAGCACGGGGGCGCTGGTCCAGCCCTCGGCGTTGGCGTTGACCAGGGCGTAGACGATGCCGAAGAGGCCGCCGCTGATGAGCAGGGTGCCGGGGAGGTCGAGGCGGGAGTCGGGGGCGGTGGACTCGGCGAGCCGCAGGCGGGCGAGCGGGATCAGGGCCAGGCCGACGGGCACGTTCAGCCAGAAGATCCACTGCCAGGAGATGTGCTCGGTCAGGCTGCCGCCGATGAGGGGGCCGCTGGCGACGGCGAGGCCGGTGACGGCTCCGTAGATGCCGAGGGCCATACCGCGGCGGGCGGCGGGGACGGCGGCGGTGAGGAGGGTCAGGGTGAGCGGCATCATGATCGCGGCGCCGACGCCCTGGACGGCGCGGGCGGCGATGAGCGCGTCGATGCCGGGCGAGAGGGCGGCCGCGGCGGAGGCGCCGGTGAATATCGCGAGGCCGATGACGAAGAGCCGGCGGCGCCCGAACCGGTCGCCGAGGGCGGCGCCGAACATGAGGAGGACGGCGAAGGTGAGCGTGTAGGCGTTCACCGTCCACTCCAGGTCCTCGAGCCGGCCGCCGAGGTCCTCGCGGATGGCGGGAAGGGCGGTGGTGACGACGAGGTTGTCGAGGGCGGCCATGAAGCTGGCGACGCCGGTCAGTACGAGGGCCCAGACGGCGGGTCCGCGGAGCTTGGTGTCCGTTCCTTGCGTGTTCACGATTCCCCCTGCGGTTGTTAGTTATTGCTGACTAACTTTCGTGCGCATGAGTGACCCGCCGGACAGGCGGCGCGCCCCTCACTTCTCCAGGCGGCCCTTGGCGCGGGCCGTCGGGTACAGCCCCTCCCAGACCCGGTGCTCGGGCGGAAATCCCATGGCGGCGAGGGTGTTGATCAGCATTCCGTACGCCATGAAGGTCGTCGTCTCGTTCGCGTCCCCGCCGAACGGCACGCGGACCGTGTCCCAGAGCTCCATCCAGCCCTTGCGGACGAGCTCGCCGAGTTCGCGGTCCCCGGCCGCCTCGGCCGCGGCGACGGTGACGTACATCTGGAGCTGCATCTGCAGCTTGTCGGGATCCTCGGAGATGAGGCGGGTGTAGGCGTTCGCCATGGACTGCGTGGCCTCTTCGCCGTGCAGGCCCTCGCCGGCGGCGGCCATCACCTCGCGGGTCTCGCGCAGGCAGCGCTCGGCGGCGGCGAGGAAGATGGCCGGCTTGTTCGGGAAGAGCCGGAACAGGTACGGCTGGGACACCCCCACCCGCTTGGCGATCGCCTCGGTGGAGGTCCCGTAGTAACCCCCGCGGGCAAACTCGTGCACCGCCGCCCTGACGACGCTCTCACGCCGCTCCTCCGCGCTCATCCTTGGCATGCGACCTAAGTTAGTGCGCAATCACTAACTACGCAAGGGCGGAAGCCACGGGGTCGGTAGGGATGCGACGGGCGGTGCGGGCGCGGGCGCACGGGCGCGCGGGCCGATGCCCGGGAGCTCGCGGGGGGGGGGCGGCGTGCGCGCAGGGCGGAGACGGGGACGGGGGCGGGCGCGCGGCGGGGGCGGGC
>NZ_JBHXNP010000188.1:0-6296 GCF_042719495.1 Streptomyces sp. NPDC058525 | reverse complement strand
GGCGGGGGGCGGGGGGGGTTTCGTCGCCCCCGCGGGCCGGGGGGGAGGTCGGGGCCTGGAACCGGGCCGCGCCCCCCGGGGGGGGGCCCCGCGGCCGGAAGCGGAATCAGCCCTGGGGGTGGTGGGCCGGGATGGGGGGCAGGTCGCCGGTCTGCTCGTACGCGGTGAGCATGTCGATGCGGCGCGTGTGGCGCTCCTCGCCGGAGTACGGGGTCGCCAGGAAGGCCTCGATGAAGCTGACGGCCTCGTCCTGGGTGTGCATGCGGCCGCCGACCGAGATCACGTTGGCGTTGTTGTGCTCGCGCCCGAGCTGGGCGGTCTGCACGCTCCAGGCGAGGATGGCGCGGACGCCCTTGACCTTGTTCGCGGCGATCTGCTCCCCATTGCCGGAGCCGCCGATCACGATGCCGAGGCTGTCGGGGTCCGCGGCGGTCTTCTCCGCGGCGCGGAGGCAGAACGGCGGGTAGTCGTCCACCGCGTCGTAGATGTGGGGCCCACAGTCGACGGGCTCGTGGCCGTTGTTCTTGAGCCAGTCCACCAGGTGGTTCTTGAGCTCAAAGCCTGCATGGTCGGATCCGAGGTACACGCGCATGGTCCGAGTGTGGCACGAGGGGGCCCGGCGACCCGCAACCGGGTGTCGCGTAAGTCACTTCTAAACCTCAAGTAAACCCAAAGAACGCAGATGGGACAGGGGGGACGAAGGTCCGGGACGTTCGTCCCTTCGCAACGATCCGGATTGAGGTCTTCCGCCCCACGTTCATCTCAGGTTTGAATGCCGGGGCCTCGCAACCCGAGAACCTAAGGATCCGTCCATGAGCTCCACGACGACCCTTCAGAAGGCAGGAGACCCCACCGGCAACCCCGGTCAGGGTCAGCCCTCCGACGGTCTGAAGGCCGGTCTCAAGAACCGCCACCTTTCCATGATCGCCATTGGCGGCGTCATCGGCGCCGGCCTCTTCGTCGGCTCCGGTGGCGGTATCGCCAAGGCCGGCCCCGCCATCCTGATCTCCTACGCGCTGGTCGGCGCGATGGTCGTCTTCGTGATGCGGATGCTGGGCGAGATGGCCGCCGCGAGCCCGAACTCGGGTTCCTTCTCCGCCTACGCCGACCGTGCGCTCGGCCGCTGGGCCGGCTTCTCCATCGGCTGGCTGTACTGGTTCTTCTGGGTCGTCGTGCTCGCCGTGGAGGCCACCGCCGGTGCCGCCATCCTGGAGAACTGGATCCCGGCCGTCCCGCAGTGGGCGTGGGCACTGATCGTGATGGCGGTCCTGACCCTCACCAACCTCGGGTCCGTCGCCTCGTACGGCGAGTTCGAGTTCTGGTTCGCGGGCATCAAGGTCGTCGCCATCGGCGCCTTCGTGATCATCGGCATGCTGGCCGTCTTCGGCGTGCTGCCGGGCTCCGACAACCCGGGTGCGGGCTTCGCCCACCTGACCGACGCGGGCGGGTTCTTCCCCAACGGCTACGGCGCGGTCCTCACCGGTGTGCTGATGGTCGTCTTCTCCTTCATGGGCAGCGAGATCGTCACCCTCGCCGCCGGCGAGTCGGAGAACCCCCGCAAGGCGGTCACCCAGGCCACCAACTCCGTCATCTGGCGGATCGGCGTCTTCTACCTGGGCTCGATCTTCGTCGTGCTGACGCTGCTCCCGTGGAACGACAAGTCGATCACCGAGAAGGGCTCGTACGTCGCCGCCCTGGACTCGATCGGCATCGCGAACGCCGGCACGATCATGGAGGTCATCGTCCTGACCGCCGTGCTGTCCTGCCTGAACTCCGGCCTCTACACCGCCTCCCGCATGGCCTTCTCGCTCGGCGAGCGCGGTGACGCCCCGAAGGCGTTCGCCAAGGTCAACGCCAAGGGCGTGCCGGTCGCCGCGATCCTGGGCTCCACGGTCTTCGGCTTCGTCGCCGTCTACTTCAACTACGCCTTCAAGGACACGGTCTTCAACTTCCTGCTGAACTCCTCGGGTGCCATCGCGCTCTTCGTCTGGCTGGTGATCTGCTTCACCCAGCTGAAGATGCGCGGGATCCTGGTCCGCGAGGCCCCGGAGAAGCTGACCGTGAAGATGTGGCTGTTCCCGTGGCTGACCTGGGCCACCGCCGCACTGATCATGTTCGTGATCGGCTACATGTTCGTGGACGACGCGAACCGCCAGGTGGTCAGCCTGTCCACCCTGGTCGCCGGCCTCGTCGTGGCCGTCGGCCTGGTGCTGGACTTCCGCCGCAAGCGGGCGCTGCAGGGCTGAGCCCTGACCTCCCCCTGCGCCGGAGCCCGGCCCGCCGTGAGAGGCGGGCCGGGCTCCGGCGTCTTCGGGGACCGCTCAGCCGCGGCGGCCGGCCAGCTTCCAGGCGGCCGGCAGGGCGCCCATCGCCAGCGCGGCCTTGAGCGCGTCACCGATCAGGAACGGGGTCACGCCGGCCGCGACGGCGGCGCCCAGGGACATCCCGGTCGCGCCCATCAGGTACGGCACGCCCACCGCGTAGATCACCGCGGAGCCGAGGACCATCGTGCCCGCCGTGCGCAGGACCGAGCGGTCGGCGCCGCGGCGGGCGAGGGCGCCCACGACGGTGGCGGCGAGCAGCATGCCGAGCACGTAGCCGAAGGAGGCGCCGAACGCGCCGGAGGTGCCGCCCGCGAACCAGGGCATACCGGCCGCGCCGAGCGCCGCGTACAGCCCGAGCGCGAGGAAGCCGCGGCGGGCGCCGAGGGCGGTGCCGACGAGCAGTGCCGCGAAGGTCTGGCCGGTGACCGGGACCGGGGAGCCGGGGACGGGCACGGCTATCTGCGCGGCCAGCCCGGTGAGCGCGGCTCCGCCGACGACGAGCGCGATGTCGCGGACGCGGCTCGCGGGCAGCAGGTCGGCGAGGACGGCGCCGGGCCGGAAGGAGACGGAAGCGGTGCTCATCGGGGGGCTCCGGAAGGTCGTGATGACGGGACGATCACCGACGTTAGTCCGCGGCCCGCGGCGCCCCCACCGCTGCCCGGCACAAAGGCATACTCCTCGGTTTGGTGGAGACCGCACAAAGACCCTGACCCACACCCGTGTTCGCGTGATCCGTGTCACGGGGAAGATCCGACAACACATCCGTTTTGCACACAAGGCCGCCGCTCAGTGAGACTGTAGGGTCCCGCCAATCCGGATGCGGAGCCCTACCGCCGCTGGGCCGAACGAGAGTACGAGCACCCCTCATGCGCGACCGCTTGCCCGAAGCTCCTCAGATCACGGGCGACCTGCCCGCGGAACCCCTCAGCCACAGCCTCAAGCAGCGCCACCTGACCATGCTGGGCCTCGGCGGCGTGATCGGCGCCGGGCTCTTCGTCGGCTCCGGCGCCGGCATCGGCATCGCCGGGCCGGCGATCATCTGCTCCTACCTGCTCGCGGGCGTGCTCGCGATGCTGGTGATGCGGGCGCTCGGCGAGATGTCGGCGGCGATGCCCGCCTCCGGCTCCTTCTCCGTCTACGCGGAGAAGGCCCTGGGCCGCTGGGCCGGCTTCTCGGCGGGCTGGCTGTACTGGTTCCTGCTGGTCGTGGTGCTCGCCGTCGAGGCCACCGGCGCCGCAAAGATCGCCAACGGCTGGGTGCCCTCGATCGACCAGTGGGTCTGGGTGCTGCTCTTCATGGTGGTCTTCACCGTGTGCAACCTGGCCGCCGTGCGGAACTTCGGCGA
This sequence comes from Streptomyces sp. NPDC058525, assembly GCF_042719495.1. Classification (NCBI taxonomy): domain Bacteria; kingdom Bacillati; phylum Actinomycetota; class Actinomycetes; order Kitasatosporales; family Streptomycetaceae; genus Streptomyces; species Streptomyces sp. NPDC058525. The sequence continues at coordinate 2,627 of NZ_JBHXNP010000188.1, read as the reverse complement.
GTTCGAGTTCTGGTTCGCCGCCCTGAAGGTCGGCGCGATCGTGCTGTTCCTGATCCTCGGCACCCTCGCGATCTTCGGCGTGCTCCCGGACACGGACCCCGTCGGCATGGCCAACCTGACCGGCCAGGGCGGCTTCTTCCCGGCCGGCATGGGCGGGGTCGTCGCGGGCATGCTCGCGGTCGTCTTCGCCTTCGGCGGCCTGGAGGTCGTCACCATCGCGGCCGCCGAGTCGGACGACCCGGCCCGGTCCGTGTCCCGCGCGGTGCGCAGCGCGGTGTGGCGCATCCTCTTCTTCTACGTGGGCTCGATGGTGGTCATCGTGACCCTGCTGCCGTGGGACTCGCTGAAGCCGGGCGAGAGCCCGTACGTCGCGGTCCTCGACTCGATCGGCATCCCGGCGGCCGGCCAGATCATGAACATCGTGGTGTTCGTGGCGCTGCTGTCGGCGCTCAACGCGAACCTGTACGGGTCCTCGCGCATGGTGTTCTCGCTGGCCGAGCGCGGCGAGGCGCCGAAGGCGCTGCTGAAGGTGTCGGGCGGCGGGGTGCCGCGGCGCGCGGTGTTCGCCTCGGTGGCCTTCGGTTTCGTGTCGGTGGTGCTGAACCTGCTGTGGCCGGACACGATCTTCCTCTACATGCTCAACGCGGTCGGCGCGGTGCTGCTGTTCGTGTGGGCGCTGATCGCGGTCTCGCAGCTGAGGCTGCGCCGGATCATCGAGCGGGACATGCCGGAGCGGCTGACGCTGCCGATGTGGCTGTTCCCGTACGCGACGTGGGCGGCGCTGATCGGGATGGCGGCGGTGCTGGTCCTGATGCTGTTCGACGACTCGGCCCGGCCGCAGCTGCTGTGGTCCACCGCGGCGGCCGGCGCGGTGCTGGTGGTGGCGTGGGTGCGGGAGATCCGGGCCCGTCGGCCCTGACGGTTCGTGACCTTCGCGGCAGGGCCCGGGACTCAGGTCCCGGGCCCTGCCGCGTTCTGCGGGCGGGCGGTCACGTCCCGTGAAGCAAGTGTCCGGATGATGGAAGTACGAAGTCCGACTATCGGACGGTTCGGCAGACTGCCCCCATGAGCCAGAGCACCATCACCCCCTCCGGGCAGCAGGCGCCGCCGCAGACGGACGCCGGATCCCCCCTCGGCAACGGACTCAAGCAGCGCCACCTCTCGATGATCGCCCTCGGCGGCGTCATCGGCGCCGGACTCTTCGTCGGGTCGGGCGCGGGCATCGCCGCAGCGGGACCCTCGATCGTGCTCGCGTACGCCGCGTCCGGGATCCTGGTGATGTTCGTGATGCGGATGCTCGGCGAGATGTCCGCCGCGAACCCCGCCTCCGGCTCCTTCTCCGTGCACGCCGAGCGGGCCATCGGCCCCTGGGCAGGCTTCACCGCCGGCTGGATGTTCTGGACGCTGCTGTGCGTGGGTGTGGCCATCGAGGCCATCGGCGCGGCGCACATCATGACCGGCTGGTTCCCGGGCACCCCCTCCTGGATGTGGGTGCTGGTCTTCATGGCGGTCTTCTGCGGGTCCAACCTGGCCGCGGTCTCGAACTTCGGCGAGTTCGAGTTCTGGTTCGCCGCCCTCAAGATCGGCGCCATCGGGCTCTTCCTGGGCCTGGGCGTGCTGGCCGTCCTGGGCGTGCTGCCCGGCACCGGCTCCCCCGGCACCGCCAACCTGCTGCACGACGGCGGCTTCCTGCCCAACGGGGTGGAGGGCCTGCTGGTCGGACTGCTGGCCTCGGTCGTCGCGTACGGCGGGCTGGAGACGGTGACCATCGCCGCCGCCGAGTCCGAGAACCCGGTCAAGGGCGTGGCCAAGGCCGTGAAGACCACCATGTGGCGCATCGCCATCGTCTACGTCGGCTCCATGCTGGTGATCGTCACCCTGCTGCCGTGGAACGACCCGGCGGTCACGGCGGACGGCCCGTACGCCGCCACCCTGGACCACCTGGGCATCCCGGCCGCCGGCCAGATCATGAACGTGGTCATCCTGATCGCCCTGCTGTCCGCGATGAACGCCAACATCTACGGCTCCTCGCGCATGGCCTACTCCCTCGTCGCCCGCGGCCAGGGCCCGAAGGCGCTGGGCAAGGTCACCGGCCGCGTGCCGCGCCGCGCGGTGCTCGCCTCCTCCGGCTTCGGCTTCGTCACCGTGCTGCTGTCGTACTGGTACCCGGACACCCTGTTCGCCTGGCTGCTGAACATGGTCGGCGGGGTCATCCTCATCGTCTGGGGCTTCATCGCCGTGTCGCAGTTCGTGCTGCGCCGCCGGCTGGAGCGGGAGGACCCGCAGAAACTGGTCGTGCGGATGTGGGGCTTCCCGTACCTGACCTGGGTGGCGCTGGCGGGCGTGGCCGGGGTGCTGGTGCTGATGGCCCTGGGCGAGGACACGCGGGTCCAGGTGATCTTCACCGGCGGCCTGACCGTCGCCCTCGCGGCGACCGGCTGGGTGCTGCAGAAGCGGGCCGCCGCCCGCGCCTGACGGTGCGGGAAAAGCCGAGGCGGGGGCCCGGCGCGAGGCCCGGGGCCCCCCCCGGGCCCCCCCCGAGGACACAAGGGAAACAAAAATGTGTCCCCGGCTAAAAAAAGAGATAGATGGGTTTGGCACTGGTTTGGGGTATCAAAATGGACCCG
>NZ_JBHXNP010000187.1:0-6332 GCF_042719495.1 Streptomyces sp. NPDC058525 | reverse complement strand
CAGCCAGGAACCGTGCTGTACCAGGCCCGAAATCCATCACACACTGATGACGCCCAAGCCCCGCCACCACACCCCCAACTCACACTGGGTGCCGAGTGACATGAGCGGGGATTCGAACTAGAGTTCGCCACGCTGGCAGCGACCTTCCGGCGCCTGGCCGACCAGGGACTGCTCCGCATCGACGACACGCTCCTGGCTGCGAACCACTTCTCCGGCCTCTGCTGTGGATCCCGGTGAACAAGGCCATGTTCACCGGCAGCGCCCAGCACACCGAGGCCGGCCTCGACCGCTACGCCGCCGCCGGCACCCGTGTCTTCCTCGCCGCCTACCGCTGACCACCGCACCGCAACAGTCGATCTACCAGACCGGAAAGGGCCATGCCCGGTCAGGCCGCGCGCACCTCACGGCGGTAACCGCCCGGGGCCTGCCCGTACTCGCGCTTGAAGGCCTTGGCGAAGGCGTACTCGGAGCCGTAGCCGGTGCGGGCGGCGACCGCGGACAGCGGGACCTCGGACTCCCGCAGGAGCTGGGCTGCGGTCGTCATGCGCCAGCGGGTCAGATACGCCATGGGCGGCTCGCCGACCAGGTCGTTGAACCGGCGGGCGAAGGCGGCACGGGACAGGCCCGCGCGGGTGGCCAGCAACTCCACGGTCCACTGGGCGCCCGGTTCCTCGTGGATCCCCGCCAGGGCCGGGGCGACCGCGGCGTCACCGAGCGCGGCGGCCCAGCCCTTGGCCTGTACGGCCGGACGTTCCTCCAGCCAGGCGCGCAGGATGTACAGGAGCAGTGAGTCGATCAGCGCGGGGACGATGCCGGCGGAGCCCGGCCGCGGCTGGTCCAGTTCCGTGCGCAACAGCTGGATGGCTGCGGCCAGTTCGGGATGCCGGACGTGGTTCGCGGGCAGATGGATGATCTCCGGCAGCTGCCGCACGAGGGGGTGCGGGCGGGCCTGGTCCAGGTGGTAGTTGCCGCACAGCAGGTCCGTGCGGGGGCCGTCGCCGCCGATGGTGACGGTGCCGAGCGGCGATCCGGGGCTGAACTGGGAGGCGCGTTCCACCTCGGCCGGGGTGTCGGGGTGGTCGGCCAGGATGTGACCGCGCCCGTCCCGCAGGAAGACCACGTCGCCCGGGCCGAGCGGGAGGGGCGGCTGATGCGCCGCGTCCTCCAGCGGGACGAGCCAGCACGCACCCGACAGCACCACGTGGAACCCCGCGCCGGCCACCGGGGGCAGCCGCAGCCCGAAGGGGGCCCGTCCGGTGGTCCGGACGGATGCCGGCCGGCCGGTGCGCATCGAGGCCAGCGCCTCGGTGAGGATGTCCAACTCCCGCCCCTCTCCCCTGCTCTCCCGGCTCTCGCCGCTTTTCTTCCGCACTCTAACCCGCCCTGCTCAGGCCACCGTCAGGACGATCTTGCCGCGGGTGCGGCCGGAACCGACCAGCTCGTGCGCCTTCGCGGCCTGCTCCAGCGGGAGCGTCACGGAGACGTGCGGGCGGATGCGGCCCGCGTCGATCAGGGCCGCGATCGCCTCCAGGGAGGCGTAGTCCGGTTCGACCGAGACCCCGGCGAAACGACGGCCCTCGTTCTCGACGCGGGCGGCGAGCCCGGTGTTCCAGTGCTCCATGATGCTGACCAGGGTGCCGCCGGGCTTCAGGACGCTCAGCGCACGCTCGCCCTCGGAGCTGGAGTCGAAGACGACGTCGATGTCCTTGGCCGCTTCGGTGTAATCGGTGGTGCGGTAATCGATGATCTCGTCCGCCCCGAGTTCGCGCACGAAATCGTGGTTGGCGGCGCTGGCCAGGGCCGTGACGTGGGCGCCGCGCGCCTTGGCGATCTGCACCGCGAAGTGGCCGACGCCACCGGCCGCCCGGTGGATCAACACCCGCTGCCCTTCCGTGACGTGGGCCGCGTCGACCAGGCCCTGCCAGGCGGTGAGCGCGGCGAGCGGCACAGCGGCGGCCTGCACATGGTCGAGCGTCGCGGGCCTGCGGGCCACCTGGCGCGAGGGCACGGCCACGTAGTCGGCGTAGCCGGTGGCGGCGCGCGGGAAGAACGGCATGCCGAAGACCTCGTCCCCAGGCTTGAACCGGGCGCCGGGCCCGGCCTCCTCGACCACACCGGAGACGTCCCAGCCGACGCCGAACGGCGGCTCGCCGAGGAGCGGGTAGGCGCCGGAGCGCACGGCCACGTCGACCGGGTTGACGCCGCTCGCGTGGACGCGGACGAGGACCTCGCCGCCGAGCGGGGTGGGCTTGTCGGTCTCGATGAGCTCGAGGACCTCGGGGCCGCCGAACGACTTCTGGGTGACAGCACGCATGGTGAACTCCCTGTTGGGGTGGTGGTCTCGGGGCGACCGCCCCTCGTCTCCTCCACATTAGGAAGATCGAACGAGCTGCTGAATATCCTCCAGTCTTCGAAAAATGTCCGAGCGTCCACGAGAACGACCGGCCGTGAGAGCCCTGGACCGTGCGGGCGCACGGGCGTGCGGTCCACCCGGCGGAGGTGTGCCGTCGCGTACCGTACCGGCCGAGGCCATCCCGGTGGCATTGGCACCGCGACGGAGCGTGGCGCCGCGACCCGGTGCGCCGGCGGCGGCCGCTCACGCCCGTACCCCATCAAGGTGGCCGGTGACCCGGTCTGGATCCAAAGCCACGTCCCAGACGTCGTCCTCATCGACGAGGCCGGCCCACTCACACACGAAGAAGGCACACGAGACCAGATCCCGGGCCGGCGGCCCCCGATCATCACGCTGGCCTCTCGTACGCCTCGAGGTAGTCCTCTCCCATTCCCTCGGCCGACCCCGCTCCATGGGCAGCCAGCAGCGGAGCAGAACCTGGTACTGGCGCCGGGCCCGACCACAGGAGACAAACGACCAGGCGTGATACCGATCGTCACCGAAGTGACCAGGCAGAACACCAAAAACGTCAATACACGGCACCGCCGGCGACCTCGGGCGTCCGTGGGCGGCGATCCACGACAACGCCCGCATCCCCGCGGACTTTCGGCTGTACCTCACCGCGACCCCGCGCATCCTCGCGGCGGCACGCCCGCAGAAGGGCGCCGGGGGCGAGGAGCTGGAGCTCGCGAGCATGGCCGACGACCCGGACGGCACGTACGGCGCGTGGCTCGCCGAGCTCGGGCTGTCCGAAGCGATCGAGCGGGGGATCCTCGCCGGGTTCGAGATCGACGTCCTGGAGATCCGGGACCCGTCGCCCGTCCTGGGCGAGTCCGAGGAAGCGCAGCGGGGCCGGCGCCTGGCGCTGCTGCAGGCCGCGCTCCTGGAGCAAGCCGCGGCGTACAACCTGCGTACGGTCATGACCTTCCACCAGAAGGTCGAGGAAGCCCGCGCGTTCGCGGAGAAGTTCCCCGAGACCGCAGCCGAGCTGTACGTCACCGATGCCTCCGATGCCGATCTGGCAGCCGCGGAGAAGCTCCCCGCGTCGTCGATCGAGGCGGAGTTCTACGAGCTGGAGGCCGGCCGCCACGTACCCCCGGACCGCGTCTGGTCCGCCTGGCTGTGCGGCGACCACCTCGTCACCGAGCGGCGCGAGGTCCTGCGGCAGTTCGCCAACGGCATCGACGCGAACAGCCGGCGCGTGCACCGGGCGTTCCTCGCCTCCGTACGCGTCCTCGGCGAGGGCGTCGACATCACCGGCGAGCGCGGCGTGGAGGCCATCTGCTTCGCCGACACCCGCGGCTCCCAGGTCGAGATCGTCCAGAACATCGGGCGCGCCCTCCGGCTCAACAAGGACGGCTCCACGAAGGTCGCCCGCATCATCGTGCCGGTGTTCCTGGAGCCGGGCGAGGACCCCACCGACATGGTCGCCAGCGCCTCGTTCCGCCCTCTTGTGGCGGTCCTCCGGGGCCTCCGCAGTCATGACGACCGCCTTGTCGAGCAGCTCGCCTCCCGCGCCCTCACCAGCGGCCAGCGCAAGGTCCACCTGCGGCGCGATGAGGATGGACGGATCGTCGGCGCCGGCGCGGGTGAGGGTGAGGACCAGGAGGACGGCACCGACGCCGCGGCCGAGTCGGCCCTGCTCCACTTCTCCAGCCCGCGCGACTCCGCCACGATCGCCGCGTTCCTGCGCACCCGGGTCTACCGACCGGAGTCCCTGGTGTGGTTGGAGGGCTACCAGGCCCGGCTGCGGTGGCGGGCGGAGAACGGGATCACCGGCGTGCACGCCGTGCCGTACGACACCGAGACCGAGGTCGGCGTCACGAAGGACTTCCCGCTCGGCCGGTGGGTGCACCAGCAGCGCAAGGCCCTGCGCGCCGGGGAACTCGAGGAGCGGCGCAAGACGCTGCTGGACGCCCCGGAGGCCGGGATGGTGTGGGAGCCCGGCGAGGAGACGTGGGAAGCCAAACTCGCCGCGCTCCGGACCTACCGGCGGGCCACCGGACACCTCGCACCCCGACAGGACGCCGTCTGGGGCGAGGAAGACGAGATGGTGCCCATCGGGCAGCAGATGGCCAACCTCCGCCGGAAGGGAGCGAAGAACGGGCTGGGGAAGGACGAGGACACCGCCACGACCCGGGCCGCGCAGCTCGCCGCGATCGACAAGGACTGGAACTGCCCCTGGCCCCTGGACTGGCAGCGGCACTGCCGCCTGCTCGCGGACCTGGTCGACGACGACGGGCAGCTGCCCGACATCGCCCCGGGCGTGCTGCTGGACGGCGACGACATCGGGCGGTGGCTCCAGCAGCAGAAGCAGCCGGCTACCTGGGCACGCCTGTTGCCCGAGCAGCAGGAGCGGCTGACCGCGCTGGGCGTACAACCCAACCAGGCACCCTCTCCCGCCCCCACAGCCACCCGCGGGACGAAGGGGCCGAGCAAGGCGCAGCAGGCGTTCCAGCGGGGCCTGGAGGCCCTCACGCAGTGGGTAGAGCGGGAAGGCGCGCACCGGCCGGTGCCGCGCAGCCACGGCAAAGAAGTCTCGGTCGAGGGCAAGGCGGAACCGGTGATCGTGAAGGTGGGTGTGTGGGTCTCCAACACCAAAACCCGACGCGACAAACTCACCCAGGAGCAGCTGCACGCACTACGGGCACTCGGCGTGGACTGGGCCTGAGGACACCGGCTGAAGGCGGAGGCCAGTACAGGGCGAGAGCCCGGAGCATGATGATGCCGCCCGAGGTCCTGGGCTGGCAGTCCGGTCCGCGGGGCATGGCCCTGGCCTCGTACCTGTTGTGGAGGCGCTGGAGAAGGTGGCGCGTGTGCCGCGTGAACGGACGGTGTTGGGTCTCGTCGATGACCAAGGCCATCAGGTAATGGTCGGGGCCGCCCCGCACGGCGTCGACGGGCATAGAGGCCCGAAGGTTGGGCCAGTATCGGCCGTGGGAAAATCCGGATGCGGCGCGCCACGCAGCGGTGACCTCGCGGGCTGGGAGACCAGCGTCGCGGGCGGCTTTCTCGATGATCTTTCCGGCCTCGGGCCTGCCCAGTGATGCAGTGGGGATGCCCAAAGTCAGCGCGAGATCCTCTACGTCCTGGCGGCGCTCGCGGCCGGTCTTGCCGCCCGGTCCTGGCACATGGTTGATGTCTTCTTCGTGCTGGGCGCGGTTGCGCATGTCCTCACGCCAGAGCGCCAGGGCACGGCGTCGGCGTTCGGTGCGATCGCATCCGCCCAGTAGCCAGAGGGCCGTGGCGAAATTCTCCAGCGCCCCGCGCATCAGCGTCCACGGGCTCTGTGGATCCGCCTCGCCGGCCTCAACCAGCCTGCGGAACGCATCGACGTGTGCCACTCCCGCGCTGTATGAGGTGCGTATGAGCGTCGACGCCGCGTACGCGCCCAGGGGTGCGTCGTCCGTTGCCAGGCTGCTCGACGGCTGCGGCGCGGGCAACTGGCGGTAGGCGCCCTCCCCGCGCAGGCGCTTGACGTCCGTGAACAGCGGCTGCAAGTAGGCGAACTGGAATCCAGTCCGTGTCATGACGGGCAGGGTATGGGCTGCTGCTGACACTAGAGAACAGTTCCGGGCGGCCACACGGGGCTTTGCATCGTCGGCTACGAGGGTCAAGGGCCGCGCCTCCACGGGGAGCTGGGGAGGATCACGAGCTCACCGGCTCCATGCCCGCAAGAGCAGCCATTCCAGGCCCGCTGACGGCAGCCGTGACCCGTTCGCGGGCCCAGCATGGTCCAACCCGGGCCCGCCGACAACACCAAGGGTGGGGGGCCGGGGTGACTGGGTGTGGGGGTGTCCGTCCTGGGGCGGGGGGGCGGGTGGGGGTGTGTGGGTGGGGGCGGGGGCGGGGGGTTTTCTGGTGGGGGGGGGGGTGGGGGGGGTGCTGTGGGTGCTTGGGGTGTCTGGGGGGGTGTGGCGGCGGCGGTGGCTGGCAGTGG